>NZ_JBBOXF010000001.1:1615000-1915000 GCF_038007465.1 Sporosarcina sp. FSL K6-1508
CGCATGGCGGATGCCTTGGCACTAGGAGCCTAAGAAGGACGGCACTAACACCGATATGCTCCGGGGAGCTGTAAGTAAGCTTTGATCCGGAGATTTCCGAATGGGGAAACCCACTGTCCATAATGGGACAGTACGTTTACGTGAATACATAGCGTAAACGAGGCACACCCGGAGAACTGAAACATCTAAGTATCCGGAGGAAGAGAAAGAAAAATCGATTCCCTGAGTAGCGGCGAGCGAAACGGGAAGAGCCCAAACCAGGAAGCTTGCTTCCTGGGGTTGTAGGACACTCTATACGGAGTTACAAAGGAATGGATTAGACGAAGCGACCTGGAAAGGTCCGCCGCAGCGGGTAAAAGCCCCGTAGTCGAAAGTCCATTCTCTCCAGAGTGTATCCTGAGTACGGCGGAACACGTGAAATTCCGTCGGAATCCGGGAGGACCATCTCCCAAGGCTAAATACTCCCTAGTGACCGATAGTGAACCAGTACCGTGAGGGAAAGGTGAAAAGCACCCCGGAAGGGGAGTGAAATAGATCCTGAAACCATGTGCCTACAAGTTGTCAGAGCCCGTTAATGGGTGATGGCGTGCCTTTTGTAGAATGAACCGGCGAGTTACGATTCCATGCAAGGTTAAGCAGTGAATGCGGAGCCGCAGCGAAAGCGAGTCTGAATAGGGCGTCAGAGTATGGGGTCGTAGACCCGAAACCAGGTGATCTACCCATGTCCAGGGTGAAGGTAAGGTAACACTTACTGGAGGCCCGAACCCACGTACGTTGAAAAGTGCGGGGATGAGGTGTGGGTAGCGGTGAAATTCCAATCGAACCTGGAGATAGCTGGTTCTCTCCGAAATAGCTTTAGGGCTAGCCTCAAACTTAAGAATCTCGGAGGTAGAGCACTGTTTGGACTAGGGGCCCATCCCGGGTTACCGAATTCAGACAAACTCCGAATGCCGATGATTTATGTTTGGGAGTCAGACTGCGGGTGATAAGATCCGTAGTCGAGAGGGAAACAGCCCAGACCACCAGTTAAGGTCCCCAAGTATTCGTTAAGTGGAAAAGGATGTGGCGTTGCCCAGACAACCAGGATGTTGGCTTAGAAGCAGCCATCATTTAAAGAGTGCGTAATAGCTCACTGGTCGAGTGGCGCTGCGCCGAAAATGTACCGGGGCTAAACGAATCACCGAAACTGTGGATTGACATCTTAGATGTCAGTGGTAGGAGAGCGTTCCAAGGGCGTCGAAGCTAGACCGTAAGGACTGGTGGAGCGCTTGGAAGTGAGAATGCCGGTATGAGTAGCGAAAGAAGGGTGAGAATCCCTTCCACCGAATGCCCAAGGTTTCCTGAGGAAGGCTCGTCCGCTCAGGGTTAGTCAGGACCTAAGTTGAGGCCGAAAGGCGTAGACGATGGACAACAGGTTGATATTCCTGTACCACCTCCCCGCCGTTTGAGTAATGGGGGGACGCAGTAGGATAGGGTGAGCGCGCTGTTGGTTATGCGCGTCTAAGCAGTGAGGTGTGGAATGAGGCAAATCCCGTTCCTATAACATTGAGCTGTGATGGCAAGGGGAGTATTCCCCGGAGTCCCTGATTTCACGCTGCCAAGAAAAGCCTCTAGCGAGGCGGGAGGTGCCTGTACCGCAAACCGACACAGGTAGGCGAGGAGAGAATCCTAAGGTGATCGAGAGAACTCTCGTTAAGGAACTCGGCAAAATGACCCCGTAACTTCGGGAGAAGGGGTGCTCTGGTAGGGTGTTAAAGCCCGAGAGAGCCGCAGTGAATAGGCCCAGGCGACTGTTTAGCAAAAACACAGGTCTCTGCAAAACCGCAAGGTGAAGTATAGGGGCTGACGCCTGCCCGGTGCTGGAAGGTTAAGAGGAGAGGTCAGCGCAAGCGAAGCTTCGAATTGAAGCCCCAGTAAACGGCGGCCGTAACTATAACGGTCCTAAGGTAGCGAAATTCCTTGTCGGGTAAGTTCCGACCCGCACGAAAGGCGTAACGATCTGGGCACTGTCTCAACGAGAGACTCGGTGAAATTATAATACCTGTGAAGATGCAGGTTACCCGCGACAGGACGGAAAGACCCCGTGGAGCTTTACTGTAACCTGATATTGAATTCCGGTGCAGCCTGTACAGGATAGGTAGGAGCCTTGGATTCCGGAGCGCTAGCTTCGGATGAGGCGTTGGTGGGATACTACCCTGGCTGTATTGGACTTCTAACCCATGCCCCTTATCGGGGCAGGAGACAGTGTCAGGCGGGCAGTTTGACTGGGGCGGTCGCCTCCTAAAGAGTAACGGAGGCGCCCAAAGGTTCCCTCAGAATGGTTGGACATCATTCGCAGAGTGCAAAGGCATAAGGGAGCTTGACTGCGAGACCTACAAGTCGAGCAGGGTCGAAAGACGGGCTTAGTGATCCGGTGGTTCCGCATGGAAGGGCCATCGCTCAACGGATAAAAGCTACCCCGGGGATAACAGGCTTATCTCCCCCAAGAGTCCACATCGACGGGGAGGTTTGGCACCTCGATGTCGGCTCATCGCATCCTGGGGCTGTAGTCGGTCCCAAGGGTTGGGCTGTTCGCCCATTAAAGCGGTACGCGAGCTGGGTTCAGAACGTCGTGAGACAGTTCGGTCCCTATCCGTCGCGGGCGCAGGAAATTTGAGAGGAGCTGTCCTTAGTACGAGAGGACCGGGATGGACATACCTCTGGTGTACCAGTTGTCTTGCCAAAGGCATCGCTGGGTAGCTATGTATGGACGGGATAAATGCTGAAAGCATCTAAGCATGAAGCCCCCCTCGAGATGAGATTTCCCATTACGCAAGTAAGTAAGATCCCTCAAAGAAGATGAGGTTGATAGGTCTGGGGTGGAAGCACGGCGACGTGTGGAGCTGACGGATACTAATCGATCGAGGACTTAACCAATTTTGAAAAAGGGCTTGATTACCCTGATTCGTGTAGCACAATGTCTGTTTTATTCAGTTTTGAGCGAACAAAAGTAATTATTTTATAAAAAACGCTTGCAACATCCATCAAGACATGATATAATAAGTATTGTCTTGTGGAAAATAGTCCAGTGACGATTGCGAAGAGGTCACACCCGTTCCCATCCCGAACACGGAAGTTAAGCTCTTCAGCGCCGATGGTAGTTGGGGGTTCCCCCCTGTGAGAGTAGGACGTCGCTGGTCTGTTATTCCTAAAGAGCATGCTCTTTGTAAGTATTATGATATTATTCCGCAGTAGCTCAGTGGTAGAGCAATCGGCTGTTAACCGATCGGTCGTAGGTTCGAGTCCTACCTGCGGAGCCATTTAGGAGAGCTGTCCGAGTGGCCGAAGGAGCACGATTGGAAATCGTGTAGACGGTTAACGCTGTCTCAAGGGTTCAAATCCCTTGCTCTCCGCCAGATTTACATAAATAATAATGGCCCCTTGGTCAAGCGGTTAAGACACCGCCCTTTCACGGCGGTATCACGGGTTCGAATCCCGTAGGGGTCACCAATAAAACTTATTCCATACAAGACACATTATGTGGAATGAATAAAAATTTTTTTTACCCAGGAGGATTAGCTCAGCTGGGAGAGCACCTGCCTTACAAGCAGGGGGTCGGCGGTTCGAGCCCGTCATCCTCCACCATTATATTTATACAAACAATTAACATTGTCGCGGGGTGGAGAAGTGGTATCTCGTCGGGCTCATAACCCGAAGGTCGCAGGTTCAAATCCTGCCCCCGCAACCAAATTTTATCACAATGCATCGGGTTACACATCTGACTTATAAGTCAGAAATTCATGCGAATTATCAAATTAATACTATATATTGTTGTCGCGGGGTGGAGAAGTGGTATCTCGTCGGGCTCATAACCCGAAGGTCACAGGTTCAAATCCTGTCCCCGCAACCAAATGGTCCCGTGGTGTAGCGGTTAACATGCCTGCCTGTCACGCAGGAGATCGCCGGTTCGATCCCGGTCGGGACCGCCATTTTTATTATAATAAGGTTTAAAATAAGCAAACTGACAAAGAAATACATAGCTTAGAGTAGACCAAATATGTGGCTCAGTAGCTCAGTCGGTAGAGCAAAGGACTGAAAATCCTTGTGTCGGCGGTTCGATTCCGTCCTGAGCCACCATTTTAATATTTGTGCCGGAGTAGCTCAACTGGTAGAGCAACTGACTTGTAATCAGTAGGTTGAGGGTTCAAGTCCTTTCTCCGGCACCATCTAGACCTATATGGTGGGGTAGCGAAGTGGCTAAACGCGGCGGACTGTAAATCCGCTCCCTACGGGTTCGGCGGTTCGAATCCGCCCCCCACCACCATTTTTTTAACACGAACCATGTGTTGAAAAGACTTCCACGTAGGGGCATAGTTTAACGGTAGAATAGAGGTCTCCAAAACCTTTGATGTGGGTTCGATTCCTACTGCCCCTGCCACTTTTTTTAATTTAACCTAATATTATGGCGATTGTGGTGAAGTGGTTAACACATCGGATTGTGGTTCCGACACTCGAGGGTTCGATTCCCTTCAGTCGCCCCATTTATTTATCCAATTAAATCAAACTAGATATCGTGGCGATTGTGGTGAAGTGGTTAACACATCGGATTGTGGTTCCGACACTCGAGGGTTCGATTCCCTTCAGTCGCCCCATTTGTATATCTAATTAAATCAAACTAGATATCATGGCGGTTGTGGTGAAGTGGTTAACACATCGGATTGTGGTTCCGACACTCGAGGGTTCGATTCCCTTCAGCCGCCCCATTTATCTTATTGGGGTATAGCCAAGCGGTAAGGCAACGGACTTTGACTCCGTCACTCGTTGGTTCGAATCCAGCTACCCCAGTTTCGCGGAAGTAGTTCAGTGGTAGAATACGACCTTGCCAAGGTCGGGGTCGCGGGTTCGAATCCCGTCTTCCGCTCCATTTTCTGCGGCGGCATAGCCAAGCGGTAAGGCATGGGTCTGCAACACCCTTATCACCGGTTCGATTCCGGTTGCCGCCTCCAATTTTCTTGTTTATTGTTGGAAGTGAAATGAATATTGTTATGCCCGAGTGGTGGAATGGCAGACACGTCGCACTCAAAATGCGATGCCGCGAGGCGTGCCGGTTCAAGTCCGGCCTCGGGTATCAGATGGAAAAGACACAACTTCGGTTGTGTCTTTTTTTCATGTCTAATAAATTTATAAATGTCTGGGCCTATAGATAGCCCGTGAAAGCGGATATGCGAGATTCAGGCAGTGAGCACCAAATGTTTGGATGCTGGAGAGCAATATATATGATCGGTCGTGGGTTGCTAATGATCGGTTGGCGGAGGTATATGGTCGGTTGCGCCGCGTTATGATCGGTCCCCAGTGATATATGATCGGTTGCGTAGCGCTAATGATCGGTTGAGGATGATATATGGTCGGTCGTGCTGTAGACTTGGCGGCTGGGGTCGCGTATCCGCTTTTGTTCCGCTCAATTTCAACTTAGAACTTATTGTGCTACAGTGAAAGAAAGAATATTGAGTGGAGGGGCTGTTATGCCATTAATCGAACATCAGGAATTCATTAAAGCCTCAGTAGAACGCTGCTTTGATCTCGCGCGCGATGTGGATATTCATACTCAAACAACAAAGGGTACGAAAGAGAAAGCCGTTGGTGGGGTTACGACAGGTTTATTGCTGGCGGGGGATGTTGTTACATGGGAGGCAGTCCATTTCGGTATAAGGCAAAGACTGACGGCTAAAGTTACAATAATGAATGAACCCTATCTCTTTGAAGATATAATGGTCAAAGGTGCCTTTCACTCATTTACGCATGTACACGAGTTTATTGAAAAGGATAATGGCACGCTAATGATTGATCGCTTTCGTTATAAATCCCCTTTTGGACCGATTGGAGTTATTGCGGATAAGCTGTTTTTGCAAAGCTATATGAAGAACTTTATTGTGAGCCGTGCAAAGGCTCTGAAGCAGATTGCGGAAAGTGAGCAGCAGGTGGTTCATTAAGAAAAGATGACTTGATAAATAAATATTGATTGTATCTTCTGCTGAAATAGATTCTTTTACAAAACTCCTTTTACCAACTTAAAAGGAGTTTTTATTTTGGAATGAAATCAGGAAAATTCTTTTGGTTTCCCTTGAAGTTACATAATTTCTAATTTGCCTGTAATATTTCATGTAGTGAATCGTCTAATAACTAAAGGAGGGGAGAGCGTGTGACGAACCATACAATCGAGGAGTGGTTTCAGCTGTATGAAAGGGATATCACCAGTTTTCTAACTTACTATACGGGCTCGTTAGATGTCGAGGATCTAGTCCAAGAAACTTTTATGATAGCTATGAAGAAAATGGCTGGGTTCAACGGGCAATCTCATCCCAAAACATGGCTGATTTCTATTGCGAGAAATAAGGTTATCGATGATTATCGCAAACGGAGAGTATGGGAAAAGATCAAGCATTTAATTATCCGCGACCCCAAAGAGTCAAATGAATTGGAAGAGCAAACAATTCTAAATCAGGAAATCATCCAATTATACAAAGCGATTCATCAACTTTCTCCCCGCTATAAAGAGGTAGTTATTCTTAGAAGTATTTTAGAGCTAACGCCAAAAGAAGTTAGTGAAGTATTGAAAAGCAATGTGAATCATGTGAATGTCATGTTTCATCGGGCGTTAATGAGACTAAGAGAACTACTTGTAGAGGAGGGATTTACTTATGAAGAGAGTGGAGAACTTACAAGAAAGTCTGAAAAAACTACCTAAATATACATTGGATGATGAACAGAAAGAAAAAATTATTTTAGCTATGAAGAAGGGGACGAAATCTAGAAAGAGAGTGAAGTTTGTTAAATCTCTCACGGCACTTACTTTAATATGTGCGGTAGTATTTGTTCTTGTCTTATCAAGTGATAGTGAGAGTAATAATTGGCTTAATGAACTGAAGCAGTCGTTTCGACCTCAGGTAGAATTGACCGCGCAGCTGGGGGAAATCTTTAACTTTTCACAAAGTAATCAAGAAGTGACTGGAATTGAGGGGAAGGTGGGAATGCTATTTAACGAACAATTTGTAGCGGAAGATGCAAGAAAAGGGGCGAAAATGATGCTCTACTTTTGGATAGGTGCGTCAGAACTCGCAGGTAAAAGTTACACAGTAGAAGCTAGGGATGCTTACGATAAAAAAATAATAATGTCTGAAGGGGTTTTTGATGGTTTTCTATTTGAAGAAGATGTCCAACAGGTATTAACTAGTTTCACACCATTTCCGAAAGAAGGTAAATGGCAACTTTCCTTCTATGTGGAAGATCAATTATTTGAGGAATTTACAATTGAGGTCCTTCCCCCATTTCCGAAAACCGAACATTATACTTTGGTTAATCATCCAATGGAACTTACAGTCGGGGAGTCAACTGAAGCATTAATTGTAAGTGAAGAAGAAAACGGGAAAGAAATAGAGGTGAAGTTATTAAATAATAAAGGGAAAGTTATTTCCGAGCATGTCTTCTTTCAGAATACCCCTCAAGATAATTATTATTATGGGAGTATAAAATTCCCGGAAAAAGGAATCTGGAAGTTAATGATTAATGGGGAGAAAACACAGCCGTTCAAAAATTAAATCTAATTAAAATCGCTCCTGCCACAGACGCGGCAGGAGCGATTTCCATAGAGGGAGACCTCGGTAATACTAGCAGAGGGTTGTCCATTGCAGTTACCTTGGATGGTCATTGGGGATTGGTCACAAAGTAAATGGTAACAGGTCATTGGTTTGCCTGTAATTTAAATTGGATTGGTCCCCACTCTATGCCCCGGAAAGGAGTCTCACCTTTCCGAGGGATTAAAAGTATTTCGCATCGTCAAAGCCTAAAACGATAGAATAGTTTTTGGCATTAATCGAATTAGATAATTTATGTGCATCTTTTTCTGCTTGCAATGATTTGAGCCGATAGTCTTCTGGGGCAAATAAAGCGACGCGGTACACGATTGTACCTTCAGAATAGCCATATTGAATTTCTTCTTTTTCTGCCATTGACAGTTCTTTGTAAAAGCGGGCTTTTGCACGCAATTGTGTGGCGAGTTCAATCGCTTCGACAATGGCTAACTGTTGTCCTTGGAATTCAATTGTGTTATCGACATTTGCGCGATACATGAGACGATCTAGCACGCGGCTGTCCAAACGTACTTCGTCCAATTCGGTTTCTACGACTTGAAGCGGACGTGGTCCTTGTTCGGGAGTACTTCCTTTTTCTACAGTCGTAAAGGCGACACGTCTCATTTCATGTTCTAGCTCATGGATACGCTTGGTCAAGATGCTTTTTAATTTTACGGCTTCAGCAAGTGTTATGTTGCTCATTTGTTCATTCCTCCCAGTTACAAACTATATCAGTCTACTATAATGGAAGATTGTCCCTCATGCAAAACATAAGAATGGACGTAACCGCCGCTAAGGCTGGTGAACATGTTGCCGCATGCCGTTGTCAGTTCAAATGCTTCAGTAACATCCATAGAAGGACGTAGGAAGAAGACATGTAGCGCTTCCGTCGTTTCTTCTGTCACGGCGGTCCGTATGGAATCGACATATGGACTGCCGAATGGGCTATAATCATCTTTCAATAGCAGAATGTTTTGTAATGAGTTAAAACGGCCATTCAAGCCTTCGTATCCATCCTCTTCTGTACCAGAAGTAAGCAATACATCGCCGACCAATTTTTCAAAGTCATAGATGCCAGCAGGAATTTCATGTTCCAAGGAAAAGAAATTATTCAAGTCGACAGCATTATGGAAGGGATTGATATAGTTTTGTTTCTTAATACGTCGCATGAGCGCTTCTGTAGAATGTCGGTACCGGTTGGGATCTGCTCCAAGTGATTTCCATACAGTGCGCCATTCTTTAATACCAGGAAAATCGGAGACGGATTTGTTCTCAAGTTCAAAGAAAAGTTGCTCTTGGAATAATTGTAATTTTCCTTTTAGCATTTGAGGCGATTCTGACACTGTAATTTTGGTATAATGATTAATGCCCAATTTTAATCCGGGTACGGCACCTAAAAGTTTCATATCCATTTCGATATTCAATGACTTCACCCTTTATATAGTTTTAATTCAATAGTAGCATAGTGGAGGCGATACAGTGTGAATGCTGTTCAGTTACAACAGTCAGTAAGGGACTATGCGAAGTCAATCGGCATCGACAAGATTGGTTTTACAACGGCCGCCCCATTTCGGGAGCTGAAAAACCGCTTGAAACGACAGCAAGAACTTGGCTATCAGTCGGGTTTTGAAGAAAAAGACTTAGCTAAGCGGACAGAACCCGCCCTTTTGCTCGATCAAGCGGAAAGTATCATAGCAATTGCAGTAGCGTATCCATCCAAAATGGCTAATTCTCCAAAGGGAAAAAAAGGCGAGCGGCGCGGGATTTTCTGCCGTGCATCATGGGGGACGGATTATCATACGGTCCTTCGTGAAAAGCTAAGTTTACTTGAGGCGTATATAGTGGAACATGCACCCGCTGCAAAGGTGCGTTCGATGGTGGACACGGGGGAACTTTCCGACCGTGCTGTCGCAGAACGAGCTGGGATTGGCTGGTCCGCAAAAAACTGTTCGATTATTACACCTGAGTTCGGTTCGTATGTGTACCTCGGTGAAATGATTACAAATATACCATTTGAGCCGGACGTTCCAATGGAGGATGAATGCGGAGACTGCACACTATGCCTTGATGCATGCCCAACGGGGGCTTTGATTCAAGGCGGACAATTGAATGCACAGCGCTGCATTGCATTTTTGACTCAGACAAAAACCCCAATACCCGAGGAGTTTCGTGCAAAGATCGGAAACAGGTTATACGGTTGTGATACGTGTCAGACGGTGTGTCCGAAAAATAAAGGAAAACATAATTTACATCAACAAGCATTCCAACCAGATCCAGAATTGGCCAAGCCTCTTCTACAACCAGTACTCAGCCTTTCAAATCGTGAGTTTAAAGAGGAATTTGGGCATGTATCCGGATCGTGGCGCGGGAAAAACCCTATTCAGCGAAATGCAATTATCTCTCTTGCACATTTTAAGGATGAGTCAGCAGTACCTGAATTGATAGCCATGTTGGATAAAGACCCGCGACCTGTAATACGTGGGACTATTGCATGGGCACTCGGTCAAATCGGTTTAGAAGAAGGGTATAATGCAATTAAGGAAGCGTTATTGAAGGAGGAAGACCCGGAAGTGCGTGCTGAATTAGAAAAGGCAGTGGGTAACCGGATAGAAAAAGTTTAAGTGGAGGAAGTGTTGAAATGACCATACATGTTGCATTATTTGAACCGCTCATCCCAGCGAACACGGGGAATATCGCGCGGACATGCGCAGGAACAGGAACGAAACTGCATCTAGTAAAGCCGCTCGGTTTTTCGACAGATGATAAAATGTTGAAACGGGCTGGGCTCGATTACTGGGAACACGTCGATATTACGTACCATGATGGTATTCGTGAACTTTTTGCGGCGAATCCAACTGCGGTATTTTACTTTTTGACGAAGCATGGAGAAAGACCTCATACCGCATTCGATTATTCCGATGAATCGACGGATATATTTTTCGTCTTTGGTAAAGAGACAAGCGGGCTTCCAGAAGAGGTGTTACAAGAGAATAAAGAACGGTGTCTGCGCATCCCGATGAATGACAATATCAGATCGCTTAATTTATCGAATACGGCAGCGATTCTTATATACGAAGCACTCAGACAGCAGTCATATCCGGGATTAATTTGAAAAGCGCAAGCGCCTTGGGATAGGCGACAGGCATAAGACGGGTTGGCGAAGCAGCGGTCTTTGCTGCATAGCCGGACCGACTTATGACCCGAGCCTCTAGGCGCTGGAGTCTGGACAGCATGAAAAGCGCAAGCGCCTGGGGAGACCCGAAAAGCATATCTTTCTATCCTTATAAAAAAACGGGACAGCCAGAAGGCATGTCCCGTTTTGTTCAAATTATTTTCTTTGACCAGGTATCTTTACCTTGCCAGGTTTATCATCATATCCGCCTGTGAAAATTGCAGATAGGAATGCAAAGCAAACACCTAAAATTAGAAGTATTGTCATGTTAGGTACCTCCTGTAAATTCATTAGTAGCTTCGTTTAGTATACCCTATTTTTAATGGAATTGAAATGATCATCAAGAATAATTGTGACAGAGCAAAGAAAAATGAAACTTTTAGGTCGCTTGTCCGTATATAATGTAACGACTTAAATAATATGGAGGCAGGATATATATGAACTACTCAACTGGCATGAAATGGGTCACGGCATTAGCAGAAGGTTTTCTTGCGATTCCGCTCCTTGGTGGATTATTTGTGGTAACCTCTGGCTATTCAGTACTCGGGGTTATGTTTGTACTGCATGCAATTACGTTATTGCTTTCAATTCGGGAAATGCAAGGCAAAGCAGCATCAATTCTGGGACTTGTGACAAGCGTAGTGAGTGCGATTCCGTTTATTGGCTGGTTTATGCACCTTATTACCGCAGTAGCGCTCTTCCTATCAGCAATCACTTCTAGACGCAGAGTGAATATGTAACAGAAATGCCCTTCCAAGGTAAAACGGAAGGGCATTTTTTTTAGAGATAAGTATACGTTTTTTCTACATGGATTAATGTCTAGACTACTCGCGCTTTCCGCTTTTCTTAGTGCGGTAAATAGAGCAACTGGTAGGTGAACAACACCGCGAAAATATATAAGAGAATAGGAACTTGTTTACCTTTTCCTTTTACAACCTTCAATAGCGGATATGTGATGAAGCCAAGAGCAATCCCAGTCGCAATGCTAGAAGTGAGTGGCATTGTCAGGATTACAAGAAAGGCCGGGAATGCTTCGTCGAATGAATCCCAATCAACATCTTTAACTGCCCCAATCATCAGGCTTCCGACAATAATCAAAGCAGGAGCGGTAATTGCAGAGACGCCTGACAATGTACTGACGAACGGCCCGAAAAACGCTGCACCAATAAAGAGAATGGAGACCGTTAACGATGTTAGTCCGGTCCGTCCTCCTACCGCGACACCAGAGGAAGATTCAATATACGCCGTTGTCGGACTTGTTCCAAACATGGATCCGAATGTTGTTGCAACAGAATCCGCAAGCAATGCATGACGTGCACGGGGCAATTTGTTTCCTTTCATTAGGCCTGCCTGTTTTGCGACCCCAATCATCGTACCGGTCGTATCGAACAAAGTGACAATTAGGAAGGCAAAGACGACGCCATATAAGCCATGTGAAATGACGTCACTCACTGCTGTCACTGGATTCCAGACAAGTATTCCTTCAGGTAATTGCGGCAGTTTCCATAAAGCGCCCTCAAATTTAAGCTGACCTGTAATGGCTGCGGCAATACCTGTAAGAATCATTCCAATGAAGATAGAGCCATATATATTCAACGTCATAAGAATAACGGTCACAAGAAGACCAAATAGAGCTAGCAGAACGGGTGGGGAAGTTAGATCGCCAAGCTTCACAAGATTTGCCTCATGTGGAGCAACGAGTCCAGAAAGGCGCAAGCCGATAAAGGCGATGAATAATCCTATTCCTGCGGTAATTCCAAGTTTCAAACTCTCAGGAATGGATTCGATTAGCTTTTCTCGGAATGATGTCATGGACAACAAAACAAATAATAGTCCGGCTACAAATACGGCTGAAAAAGCAGTCATATAATCGAGTTGTCCGTCAGAAGCGAGAACAACTGATGTAAAGTAAGCATTTAATCCCATACCGGGTGCAATCGCGATGGGATAATTGGCAAAAAGCGCCATCCAAAGTGTACCTATAACAGCAGCGATAATCGTCGCGATGAATACTTGCTCGAATGGTACACCAGCGTCAGCAAGAATAATCGGATTGACGATAACAATATAGGCCATTGTCAAAAAAGTTGTCATACCGGCTAATACTTCAGTTTTTACCGTGGTACCATGTTTTTTTAATTGAAACAACGTAATTCTCCTTTCAAAATACGAACGAAATGAAGTTCATTTACAATAATATTCGTTTTTACGCTAAAATTCAACTCTGAATTCTAATCAGGTAATTCGTAATATTCGTATGACGCTTGTACAATTAAAGTATAAGATAGGAAAGGGGAAATTCAAAATGACAAAACTTTTTAAAGGAATAACTGAGCTTGCGAATGGTGTGAATATGCCGCAATTAGGACTGGGTGTTTATAAGATGACAGACCCTGGGCAGACAGTCGAGGCAATTTCCTATGCCATAGAGAACGGATATCGCGCAATTGATACGGCGGCTATCTATGAAAATGAAAGAGAAACAGGTGAAGCGGTCCGTCACTCTGGTGTACCACGGAAGGATTTGTTCATCACATCGAAAGTTTGGAACACCGATCAGGGCTATGACGAGACACTCCGCGCGTTCGAGGCTTCATTGAATAAACTGGGGTTAGATTATTTGGATTTGTATTTGACACATTGGCCTATAACGGGAAAATATGTTGACACTTATAAAGCGATTGAACGTTTGTATGATGAAAAACTGATCCGTACAACAGGTGTCTCCAATCATCATACCCATCATCTTGAAAAAATCCTTGTAAAAGCAAATATAGCACCAATGGTAAACCAGATTGAACTTCACCCGTATCTGACACAGGAACCACTCCGTGCGTTTTGCAATGAGCATGGCATTGCTGTCACTTCTTGGTCACCGCTTGCACGCGGTAAATTGCTCGCGGAACCAACGCTTCTTGCTATAGGCGAACAATATGGGAAAACACCTGCACAAGTAATCATCCGTTGGCATTTGCAAAATAATCTTATCGTTATTCCAAAATCAGTGACACCTGAACGCATCCGAGAAAATAGTGAGGTTGCCGATTTTGAACTATCAAATGAAGAGATGGAATCGATTGATGCACTTAATCGCGATGAGCGGACGGGAACAAATCCGGATACATTTTAATTTTATCAACATTCCTAATGAGCGACATAAGTCTCAATGCTATTCATAGTATTGCAACTTTTGTCACAAATACTACATTCAAAAAGAGGTAGTTTATGGTATGATGAAAAAAAGAATGTAGGAGGAATTGATTACCATGTTCAAAAGTAAGAAAAAAGTTATCCAGGACGATGGCCTTCAATTAGAACTTGAACGTTTGAAATTAGCGTATTTAAATAAAGAAGAGCAGGATCAAGGGCGTTTAACTGACTTGAAAAGCGAACTGAATGCTGCTGTCGATCAACATGAGAAGGTAAATGCGCAACATAATGTATTAGGAGATGCAGTTAGTCAGATTGAGATAAAGTTTGAAAATGTGGGTGAATTAAGCGAAAGAACGTCAGAAAAGTCACAGAACTTGTTCGAAAAAGGTCGTTCACTTGAAGAACAATCCCATAGCATGGTCAAAGAGGCGTCGGAAGGAACGAAAGAGGTCAAGGCGACAGCCGATGTAATCAAAGACTTGGGAATCCAAATTCAAGCTTCCGAACAGAATATGACGAACTTAAGCGCTCGATCCGTTGAGATTCAGTCAATTGTCGGTGTCATTGAAGATATCGCAGCGCAGACGAATTTGCTTGCATTGAATGCATCAATCGAGGCGGCACGGGCTGGAGAATCCGGAAAAGGGTTCGCGGTCGTTGCCCAAGAAGTACGAAAACTTGCAGAAAGCACGTCGGATAGTACGGCTAACATCCAGACATTGACTTCTTCACTTCGCAATGAAATCGAGCAGGCGCTTGCGGCTACAAGAAAAAGTGCGGAGCTCGTTGAAAAAGGAGTCGCAGTAAGTTTGGCAACTGCATCAAAAATTGAAAGCATCCTAAGTACAATTGAGTTAAGTCAAGGCGACATCGGTGCTGTTCAAGAAATGATTGAAGAACAGAAGAAGTTGTCCGAAGAAGTGAAATATGAACTGAACGGTGCGAAAAATCTATTTACGCAAGCACATAATCTAATTGTGGAACATATTGAAGACGCAAAAGAAGTAGACGAGCGTCTTGAGAATGGAATTCGTCAATTAGCGTTTTAATAAAAAAAAGCGAACGGCACTGGAGCTGGACATCGGTCCATGTTGAAAAATAGTACTTTTTCAAAAGAAATGCCCTGGAGATATAACCCTCCAGGGCATTTTTTAGATAGTTGTCATTTCGATAAGTGTTTGTTCATCTGTAAATGGATGGATGAACGAGATTGCAGTTGCAGTAAGCCGATAATTACCGTCTTCTGTTTCACTGCCGTCATATAGTGTATCACCTGTAACAGGATGTCCAAGATGCGCTAAATGTACGCGAATCTGGTGTGTTCGGCCTGTCTCGAGGTCAGCTTCTACGATTGAGGTTTCCTCTTTACGTTCAATGAGCCGGAAATTTGTTACCGCTGCTTGACCAGACATCGAAACAAGTCGTTTGGCTGGATGATGGCGGTCTTTTCCAATCGGGAGTCTAATGGAACCTTTTGGCCTTTTCAAGTAACCGTCCACTTCTGCAGTGTATTTACGTGAGATGTCGTTATTCTCAATCATACGGTCAAAAAGTGCTTTTGCAATCGGATGTTTCGCAACGAGAACAACGCCAGAAGTCCCTTTATCAAGACGATGTACATGTTCCGCATAGTCTCCGCCATTTTTTTGAACATAAGCCATGACAGCATTCATCAGCGTACCCGTTTCTTTCGGGCCGTCAGGATGAGTTGTGAGGCCAGCCGATTTTACGACTGCAAGGATATGCTCGTCTTCAAAAATTACAGGGATGTCAGTATGTTCATCGGCAATATACGTGGATGCTGCATCGGGAAACGTAAATACTAATTCTGTCCCTTTGGCGAGAGGCAGGCGCCAGTCGTCTATTGGTTCTCCATCCGCTCCTAGTACACTCTTAGCCATCCGCATAAGGTGGACGGTCTTTTTGCCGCCCTGCCATTTGTCCTTGAGCAGATATTCAACCGTCATATTGTCTTCTTGTGTTTTATAATGAAATAACGCCATTCAAATCATTCCTTCCCGCACGTTTTTCATTATTTACCTTCGAATTCATTGAAAAATTTACGGATATTTTCTTCTGGCTGTGCACCGACCATCCGTCCGACTTCTTTGCCGTTCTCGTAGTGGACGAGTGCCGGCCAATTTTGAATATCATATTTTGTCTTTTCGCCAACTCTATCAGCAAATTCGAGCATGTTGTATTGCAGTACATTTACACCCATCTCTTTCGCTATTGGCATCATGACAGGCGTCATTTGCATGCAATATTGGCATGTTGGGTGGAAATAGTATGCCGTTACGGATTCACCGGCCTCGATTTTTTTGAATAGGGCATCTGGCAGAACAATGTTGCTGTAGTTTTTATTGCCAATCAAATCGATTGTCGGTTGTTCAAGCATTTCTGTTCCATAAGGATTGTCTTTCAGTTTTGCCTCATCCGATTTTTTCGACAAGACAACGACAAGGATGAAAATGGCGATAATAACTCCGCCAATTAGCAATAGTTTTTTCAAGTTACCTCGACTCCTTCTGCCATTTCATCATGAAAAGGCTTGTGATTAAGATGATTAAAAATGCCGTAAGCGCCAAGAAAGGAATGGTAATGAACCCAAGATAGTTGATGTACTGTCCGGTGCAAGATACATTTCCGCACGCCGGCGCACTATCGCTTAAGAAACTAATTTTTTGGATTCCGTAATGATAGAGGGAAATACTTCCCCCGACAATAGAGAAAACAGCTAAAGTCAAAGCTATTCGTGCGTTTTTTTGGAACAGGGCAATGCCTGAAATGAGAACGATTGGATACATCAAAATCCGTTGGTACCAACAAAGCGTACAAGGCTCATATCCGCGCACTTCTGAAAAGTACAGCGAACCGAGCGTGGCAACCAATGAAACTGTCCAAATAACAATGAGACTGTTTTCCAGCCGTTTCTGCATACTATCCACTCCCGCTTGTTAAACTGCATATACACTTGATTATAGGGTTTCTCAGTAAGCAAGTAAAATATTATTAACTGTAGAGACACTAGGATATAATGAAGAGAAACAGGTTTGGAAGAGGTGTTTTAAATGAGTGAAGAATTTGATTTGTCTACGTTTGAAATAAGTATGGTCATCCGTCAGATGAAATTTGAAGATATAAAGAGACTTTTAAATATGCAGGAACTATGTTTTCCAGGCATGGAACCATGGGAAGAGAGTCATTTGAAAAGTCATTTGGAGATTTTCCCGGAAGGACAGCTCGTTGCAGAGCTGGACGGGGAAATCATAGGTTCATGTTCAAGTCTCATCATCAACTTCGATGAGTACGATGACCGCCATACCTGGGATGATGTAACGGATGAGGGATATATAACAAACCACAATCCCGACGGCTATAATATGTATGGCATTGAAGTGATGGTGCACCCCGAGTACCGACGCATGAAAGTCGGGCAACGATTGTACGAAGCGCGTAAAGAACTTGCAAGAGAGCTCAATTTGAAGTCGATTATCCTTGGCGGACGGATTCCGAACTACCATAAATTCGCCGAAGAAATGTCGCCGCGTGAATATGTAGATTCTGTGTCGCGTCATAAAATCTATGATCCTGTACTAACATTCCAGCTGATGAATGATTTCACGTTGATGCGTGTTAATCCAAACTATCTGCCGGATGACAAAGCGTCGAAGAAATATGCAACACTTATGGAATGGAACAACGTTGATTATAAACCGGTGACGAAGCGCCATTTCAAGACAAGTTATCCTGTACGAATTTGTGTCGTCCAGTACTTGATGCGCAAAATTTCATCGTTCGAAGATATGGCTCATCAGTGCGAATACTTCGTTGACGTCGCATCCGATGCTAACTCTGATTTCGTCGTCTTCCCGGAAATATTCACGACACAGCTCATGTCATTTATGGATGAAATATCACCGAGCCAGGCAGTTCGTAAAATGACCGAATATACACCGCAATATATCGAGCTGTTCATGAATCTTGCTGTGCGTTACAACGTGAATATTATCGGCGGTTCCCATTTCGTCGAGGAAGAGGATGAAGAAATCTATAACATCTCCTATTTGTTCCGCCGAGATGGTTCGATTGAAAAACAGTATAAAATTCATATCACGCCAAACGAACGGAAATGGTGGGGGATCAGTGCTGGAGATGCAGTCCGTGTGTTTGATACAGACTGTGGGAAAATTGCAATTCAAATTTGCTATGATATTGAATTCCCGGAATTGGCACGTATCGCGACAGATGCGGGTGCCAATATTATCTTCACACCGTTTTGTACGGAAGACCGCCAAGGCTATTTACGCGTTCGTTATTGTGCGCAAGCCCGCGCAGTCGAAAATCAAATTTACACAGTTATTTCTGGCACGGTCGGTAACTTGCCACAGACGGAAAATATGGACATTCAATATGCCCAATCGGCAATATTCGCTCCATCCGATTTTGAATTCGCTAGGGACGGTATTGTCGGTGAAACGAATGCTAACTTGGAAATGGTTCTTATCGGAGACGTCGACCTTGAGATTCTGCGTCGCCAACGACAGGATGGAACCGTGAAGCAACTGAAAGATCGTCGTCATGATGTGTACCATATCGAGTATAAGAAGGATTGATAGAGGAGAGCTGTCAGGTATACCGGGATATCCGGTGTACTTGGCAGTTCTTTTATGTTTAAAGTAAAATCTTGATCAAACACAAATACCATCCGTATGGATGGTATTTTGGTGATAAGGTGATTCATAGCGGTGATAAACCTGTAGAGGACGGTGATAAAGTGAACCATAACGGTGATAACCTTGTCGAACGCGGTGATAACGATTAATAAGCCAACAAAAAAGGGCTGTTCCTTTAGTCGAATGTTTATCGACGAAAGGAACAGCTCCTCTCATAAAACGCTTTTCATCTTATTTCTTCTTCGAAGGATGATTCCGCATACTTTTCGTTATCTTTTTCCACTTATTCCGTTCTTGGGCTTTGGCGGCGGAATCCATTTTCCGTTCGAGGAAGGCCAACTCTTTTTGGAGTTTCAGATAACTTGCATAGCGGTCTTCAGGTAAAGCACCACTCGAAAGTGCTTCCTGAATTGCACAGCCCGGTTCATTGTTATGTTGACAGTCATTGAACTTACAAGCATCCGCAAATGTTTCTACGTCTTTAAAACCGGAGTCTAGGCTTTCGCTGTTATCCCAGAGTTGAAACTCTCTCATCCCGGGCGTATCGATAAGCACTCCTCCGCCAGGAATTTTTACAAGTTCACGGTGTGTCGTTGTATGGCGGCCTTTATCGTCATCATCACGGATATCTTGCACAACCATTGTTTCACCACCACAAATGGCGTTTGTTAGAGAGGATTTCCCTACACCCGAA
The DNA here is from genome assembly GCF_038007465.1 of Sporosarcina sp. FSL K6-1508. NCBI lineage: Bacteria > Bacillati > Bacillota > Bacilli > Caryophanales > Caryophanaceae > Sporosarcina > Sporosarcina sp. FSL K6-1508. The sequence goes on from NZ_JBBOXF010000001.1 coordinate 1,634,303, forward strand.
GAACCTAATAACGCCGCTGTTTTCCCGTCTGTTAACAGCGCAGTCAGTTCGTCAATGCCTTCTCCCGTGACGTTGCTTACTGCATAGACATCAGCACCCATTGCAATAGTCCGAGCTTCTTCAATATAGTGGGAAGGATCATCGCATACATCTTTCTTTGTCAACACGACGACGGGACTTGCACCAGAGTCATAGGCGGCAACCAGATAGCGTTCTAATCGTCTTGCGTTAAAATCTTTATTCATAGACATGACAAGAAAAACAATATCAATGTTTACTGCAATAATCTGTTCGGCAATTGCCAATCCGGCCGTTTTTCTTGAGAATAGGGAAGTTCGCGGTAAAATGGCATGGATGATTCCTCGTTCTTCACCGGGCATTTTCTCTATTGCCACCCAATCGCCGACAGCGGGGAAGTCCCGCCGTTCATCCGCTTCATATTGCATAGTACCCGAACAAACAGATAGCCATTCACCTTGGGAAGTGACGACTCGGTACATCTTTTTATGTTCCAGCGTAACACGCCCAGGGATGTACTTCTTCATTTTTAATCCATCTATAAAATTATTCCAATTTGCTTCATGGGATGTATTCCAACCGTACTCATTTAAATTAATCAATTTATATTCCTCCTGTTATGTGCGTACTAGAAAAGCGCAAGGCGCCTGAAGCTAGATAATAAAAAAAACCGTGAGTCCTGATCGGACACCACGGCTTTCACGCGCATAACAGAATAAACATGCTTAGGATAAAAGCACGGCAGGTGAAAGTATGGGTCCGATCGAGTTGACAATAGGTACAATGATAATAGCCATAAAACTTCACCTGCTTTCTGTAAGTTGAATTAATAATAACATCATAAGAGAAAAGAGTCAATATAGATTTTTCGACCTACTCTAATTACTCGCTTCATGGTAAGTAACGCGATATAGGAAGTTAACAATAGAACGAGCGACTAAGACAACACAATGGACAAAAAGAGCAGCCTCCTATTTTTTTAGGGGCTGCTCTTTGGTAGGATTATATCGACAATTCCAACGTATCGTCAGTATTTTCCTTTTCATTTTTTACAACTTCTAGGTAAAGGATATGATGACCGTCCACATCTTTCACCATGAATTCAAAACCTTGTTCAATAATCTTTTCACCTTGAATTGCTTCGAAGCGCTGAGTCATGAACCAACCGCCGATTGTATCGATATCTTCTTCGTTAATCGATATCCCTAGAATGTCATTGACATTTTCGATTCGCATCTTGGCATCGAAAATATAATGATTTTCACCGAGGTTTTGGATTTCAGGAATTTCATTCATATCGAATTCATCTTGAATGTCACCGACGATTTCTTCTAAAATATCTTCAATAGTTACAAGACCAGAAGTACCTCCATATTCATCCATCAGGATAGCCATATGAATTCGTTCCCGCTGGATTTTGAGAAGAAGATCACCGATGGGCATTGTCTCAATGACATGTATAACTGGCTGCATATAGTTGGTGACCGGCTGAAAACCGGCTGTATCTGGATCTTTAATGAACGCTGTCAGTAGGTTTTTCATATTGACAAGACCGATGATATGATCTTTATCGCCATCTGTGACAGGGTAGCGCGTATATTGTTCAACACCCATCACTTCGAACACTTCACGTAGTGTCATGTCTTTTTCAATGGTTATCATTTCTGTCCGGGGGGCCATGATTTCCTTGGCGATCCGATCGTCAAATTCAAAAATCTTGTTCACGTATTTATATTCGGCTTGGTTGATTTCACCGCTTTTTAAACTGTCCGATAAAATCATTCGAAGTTCTTCTTCTGTATGGGCGACTTCTGATTCAGACATTGATTTGTATCCGAAAAGTTTAATGAGTAATTGGGCAGAACCATTCATTCCTTTAATGATCGGGTAAGCGATTCGATAAAAGATAATAAGTGGTCTCGAAAAACTCAATGTAATTTCTTCCGCTTTTTGTATTGCAATCGATTTTGGAGCCAATTCACCGACAACTACATGTAAAAATGTGACGATTGAAAAAGCAATAATGTAGGAAATGATGCTTGAAGTACTAGCAGAAATATTTAAACTTCCCCAAAGAGGTGCTAGCATAAGTTTAACAGTTGGTTCCCCTAGCATCCCGAGTCCAAGAGCGGTAATGGTAATACCCAATTGGCATGCGGATAAGTACTCGTCCAGGTTACCGACCACTTTTCTCGCAACGACCGCACGCGGATTACCTTCCGCGATAAGTTGGTCAATCCGTGTTGTTCTGATCTTCACAATTGCAAATTCACTCGCGACAAAAAATGCGGTGAGGGCGATCAAGACAGCAAATGCTGTCAATCGTATGGCAATTTCCAAATAATTACTTTGTTCCTAACCCAGATGAGGGGGAGAACAAAGTGTACACCTCCTATAGTAGTAAAATCGTTAGTTAAGTCTATGATAATTTATTTACAAGAAAAAAACAAATAGATACTCTCGTGTATTGTATGCTGATAGGAACGACGGTAAAGGAGGCTATACGGAAAAAGATATGAGAAAGTACGTGGAAATTCTTCAAGCATCAATGAAATTGGGGGTAACGTCGTTCGGCGGACCCGCGGCGCATATTGGTTATTTCAGAGATGAATATGTAAAAAAGAGGCAATGGTTGGACGATAAAGTGTATGCGGATCTCGTTGCGCTGTGTCAATTTCTTCCGGGTCCTGCAAGTTCCCAAGTTGGAATTGCAATTGGCCTAATGCGCGGTGGAATGCTTGGCGGAATATTATCGTGGATTGGTTTTACAATGCCGTCTGTCTTATTACTAATGGGGTTTGCTTGGCTTACCTCATCGACAGGTTCTTTTGACAGCGGTTGGATCAAGGGACTAAAAATTGTGGCGGTTGCAGTAGTCGCCCATGCACTTATAGGAATGGGGAAGTCCCTGACCCCAGATAGACAACGAATTACGATTGCGATGGTTGCTGCAATTTTGACGCTTATAATCCCGACCGCAATCGGACAAATCGCAGTCATAGTCGGCGCAGGCTTAACGGGGTATCTGATATACCGAAAAGAACAAACTCTAAAACCGGTTCCTATCCCGCTTACATTTGGAAAACGGACTGGAATTATAGCGTGGAGTATCTTTTTTGTGTTGCTTATTGGAATTCCGCTTATAAGGCCATTTGTGCAATCTACGTTATTTGCGATATTCGACATTTTTTATCGCGTTGGTTCGATAGTCTTTGGTGGTGGTCATGTCGTATTGCCGATGCTAGAACGTGAAGTCGTTCCACTGGGGTGGATGGATACTGAAACGTTTATAGCAGGGTACGGGGCGGCGCAGGCGGTCCCAGGTCCGCTATTCACACTTGCGGGATACATAGGACAGGTAATGGATGGACCGTGGGGTGCTGCAGTTGCGGTGTTGGCGATGTTCTTCCCGTCTTTCTTGCTTGTTGTTGGGACTCTTCCATTCTGGTCGGCAATCCGTTCGAAGTCAGCAATCCAGGCAATGCTAAAAGGGGTGAATGCGGCGGTTGTTGGTATCTTACTTGCAGCATTATACAATCCCGTATTCATAAACTCGATTGGCAGCGCATATGATTTTGCAGTCGCAATTATTGCATTCACTTTGCTCTTCTTCTATAAATGGTCGCCATGGCTCGTTGTTATGGTAACGGGATTAATTGGAGCGACCCTTCATTTCTTTGGATTGTGAATTGAGAATGTTTTCAAAAAGTATTGACTTATCGAAAATGGTAATGGTAATCTGTTAATAGTTAGATACTCGAAATAGAAAAGGAGGTACGGACATGAAAAAAGTTAACACATCTCTTTCTCAAAAAAAAATCATGATGAAACCGTACCTATCCGCATACTAGTTGTTTTTGACTAAATAAATACGGAGTGGCGCGTTATGCCGTTCCTTTTTTATGAGCACACGCTTATGTTAAGAGGCGTGTGCTCTTTTTTGTTTTTTTATTGTTAGAAAAGTCGGTGTTTCCACGCATTGCGTGTTGCATAATAAGTCGGAAAAGGAGTGTTGGCTATGCTGATCATCAAACAGCAAAGAAAACTATTGGAAAAGGAATCTCTCGAAAGCGGATAGCTGTAAGAGAATAGGGAAGAAGGTTGATTGAATTATGTTTTCGGTATTATTTAAATTAAAGTGGTTTTTTAAAGAGAATCGTAAAAGGTACACGGTTGCACTCATTCTGCTAATGGTGACGAATATTCTTGTCATTCTTCCACCATGGCTGATTGGGCAGGCAATAGATTCAATTTATACGCAGACGTTGACAGCGAGATTGCTGGTCATCTTTCTCGGATCGATGTTGTTGATCATGCTATTCAATTATGCAAGTAACTACGTTTGGCAATATCAGTTGTTTGGTGGAGCTTATGTCATCGAGCGACAATTACGGGGAAAGCTCATGAAACACTTTTTGAGGATGACTCCGACGTTTTATGAAAAAAATAAGACGGGCGACTTGATGGCTAGGTCGACCAATGACTTACGGGCGATATCAGAGACTGCAGGTTTCGGCATTATGACGCTTGTCGATTCGACGCTCTATTTACTGACACTTGTGTTGACGATGGGTTTTCTTGTGTCGTGGAAATTAACGCTTGTAGCGATTTTACCACTTCCAATTTTGGCGTTCATCATGCAAGTGTTAGGGAAGAAAATTCACGAAAGATATATGACAGCACAGCAAGCGTTCGGTGATTTAAATGATAATGTTTTGGAAGCGGTCGCCGGTGTACGGGTTGTTCGTGCATACGTACAGGAACGCGCGACTGAAAAAGGGTTTGCTGATATGACAGAAGACGTCTATCAGAAAAACATGCATGTCGAAAAAATTGATGCATTGTTCATGCCAATTTCCAAAATATTGACAGGACTTACGTATATGATCGGGCTCGGTTACGGTGCTTACCTTGTCTCTATAGAGGATATGACACTTGGGAATCTCGTTACCTTCAATGTCTATCTCGGGATGATTGTTTGGCCGATGTTTGCAATCGGTGAACTGATCAATGTCCTTCAGCGTGGGAATGCATCGCTCGACCGTGTAACGGAGACCCTTGATTATGAAGAAGATGTGAAAGATCCTGAGCAGCCTGTCAGCGTTGACCAACCTGATAGTGTTGGTTTCCAAAACGTTACATTTACGTATCCATTGTCACATTCAGTTAATTTGGATGCTATTAAACTTCATTTGAATCGTGGCGATACGCTCGGTATTGTAGGGAAAACGGGCAGTGGGAAAACGACTTTCGTTAAACAGCTACTACGTGAATATCCGTCAGGAGAAGGAGAAATTGTCTTCTCGGGAGTTCCTCTGCAGTCTATGACGAAGAACCAAGTTAGAGAATGGATTGGTTATGTCCCACAAGACCATGTACTGTTTTCACGTTCGGTCAGAGATAATATCTTATTTGGACGACCGGATGCAACTGAAGTGGATATTGCGGAAACGATTCGTTTATCTTATTTTGAGAAGGATCTTGAAATGCTTCCTGAAGGACTAGATACGCTTGTTGGAGAGAAGGGTGTTGCGTTATCGGGAGGTCAGAAACAACGGATATCAATTGCGCGTGCGCTCGTTAAAAATCCTGAGATTCTAATTTTAGATGATTCACTTTCTGCAGTCGATGCAAAAACGGAAGCAAAAATCATAGAAAACATCCAAGCGGAACGTTCAGGAAAAACAACGATTATTACAACACATCGTTTGTCTGCGATTCAGCATGCGGACTGGATTATTGTTCTTGACGATGGCAGTGTGATTGAAGAAGGAACACATGAGGATCTGCTTGGAATGAACGGCTGGTACAAAGAGCAATTCGACCGCCAACAGATTGGGGAGGTTGAATAATCATGAGTACTGGAAAACGATTGGTGAACTACGCATTAGACTATAAAAAATTGATACTTACAGGCCTTATCCTTCTAGGATTTGCTGTGGCGGCGGATCTAATGGGACCGATGATTGCTAAGAAAATCATTGATGATCATATTGCAGGGGCTCCTGGCGGGGGAATTGATTTTAACCCGATTGCCAAACTGTTAGCCATCTTTTTTGGGCTTGCTATTGTTACTGCAATTATGAGGTATTTTCAGTATTTATTGATGCAAAAAGCGGCTAACCGTATTATCCAAAAGATGCGAAACGATTTATATGAACATATACAGACATTGCCAATCCGTTATTTCGATAATCTGCCAGCCGGCAAAGTTGTCGCGCGGATTACCAATGACACGGAAGCAATTCGAAACTTATATGTGACAGTGGTTTCGCAGTTCGCTGTGAGTGGGATGTATATTATTGGGATTTTCATTGCGATGTTTATTTTGGATCCTAAAATGGGAGCAATCACGTTATTTGTCCTGCCTATCTTATATGTATGGATGAAGACATACAGGAAATTTGCTTCAAAGGTGAACCATGTCATCCGTGGAAAAGTTAGTGATATGAATGCAATGATCAACGAATCAATCAATGGGATGACGATTATTCAAGCATTTCGTCGCGAGGACCAAATGGAAGAGGAATTCCGTGAATTGAATGACGAACATTTCCGCTATCAGAACAAGTTATTGAAAGTGGAGGCGGCGACGTCACACAATCTGGTTGATGTTATTCGATCATTAACATTCGTTTTCTTTATCTGGTATTTTGGTGGCGCATCGATGTCTGCCACAAGTGTTATTTCGGTAGGGATGCTCTACGCATTCGTTGACTACATTACACGGTTGTTCAATCCGGTAACAGGTATCGTCAACCAGTTTGCCAATCTAGAGCATTCACTTGTTGCAGCGGAGCGCGTATTCAACTTGCTGGATCGTGAAGGCGAACCTGTGAGCGATGATAAAATCGCACGTTATAGCGGAAATGTCCGTTTTGAAAAAGTATGGTTCGCCTATAATGATGAGGAATATGTCTTGAAAGATCTAACGTTTGGAGCGAAACAGGGAGAGACGGTTGCCCTTGTCGGCCATACAGGATCGGGGAAAAGTTCGATTATGAACTTGCTGTTCCGTTTTTATGATTCCTCAAAAGGTAAGATTACGATTGACGGCATGGACATTAGTAAAATGCCGCGCCAGACAGTTCGCGATCATATGGGCATTGTCCTGCAAGACCCATATTTGTTTAGCGGAACAGTCGAATCTAATATTAGCTTAGGTGACTCGCGGATTTCACGTGAAAAAGTGCAACATTCGCTTGATGCAGTCGGTGGAGAACGAGTTTTGAAGCATATGCCTAAAGGAATTGACGAGGAAGTTGTAGAGAAAGGGAGCACACTCTCTTCTGGACAGCGCCAACTTATTTCATTCGCACGTGCGCTTGCGTTTGACCCGGCCATTCTCATTTTGGATGAAGCGACTTCAAATATTGATACTGAAACTGAAGAAATTATACAGCATGCGATGGATGTACTGAAAAAAGGGCGCACAACATTCATTATTGCCCATCGGCTTTCTACTATTAAAAATGCGGATCGTATTTTAGTATTAGACCGCGGAGAGATTGTCGAACAAGGTGCACATGATGAATTGCTTGAACTTGACGGGCAGTATGCGCAAATGTATAAATTACAGGCGGGAACTACGGGTGTGCCGAAGGGTGAATGACTATAATATGGCGAAAGGGACTTCCATGAAAGTGGGAAGTTCCTTTTTCAGTAGCATGGTATTTTAGATAGAGAGTGAAGGTATAGATTTTCATCGAAACCGCTTCGGCTACCTCTGTAAGGCGTCTGCGATTAAATTCCGCTTAGATATAAAACCAATCCCCAATATAGCGTGTCAGTTATTGATAGCACACACCGGTTAGTGTGATTCGCAATAAAGTATTCAGCGGAGATTCATGGACATTAGGGATTCATTTCAACTCGCTTCGGCGACCCCTGTAAGGCGCCTGCGCTCGAATTACACAAGGATGTAAATGGTTTCCAATAAAGTGTACCAGTTATTGATACCACACAGGGGTAGGGTGAGTCACACTAAAGTATTCACTAGGGGGTTCTTAAATATTAGAAATCCTTTTAAACTCACTTCGCCAATTTGTATACTTTGTAACGATAAATTATATACCATCTATATTTCTCGGAAGAACCAGTGGGAGGCATCGACAAAGCGCCGCAGCGGATTTGAAGTGAATCTTTAGTGCCTTTATGTTCCTTATAAATGTTTAGTGTGTTCTTAGTTAATTGGCAACTGACACAGAGTATTTAGGCTATTGAAAAACTATTCAGAAAGACGTATATTTAGAGTGACGAAGTATTATTTGTGGAAAGTTGGAATGTCATGGGGAAATGGTTTGCGGATTGGAAGACGAAAATTTCTTCATTCAATAAAAATGTCAGGTTGTTCATGCTCGCGAATGTGCTCATCCAAATAGGGATGGGTGTATTTATGGTGATGTACAATCTCTATATAAAAGAACTTGGCATGTCGGAAACGATCAATGGAAAAGTCATATCTATGACGGCGCTGGCGTCGGCAATCATGCTCGTCCCAGCTGGTTTTTTAAGTGATAAGTTCGGCAGGAAGTGGATGATTGTCGGCGGTGCGGTTTTCGGAGGAATGACATTATTTTACCGAAGTGTTGCTGTGGCAGAGACGCCGATTATTTACGCTGCATTTCTAACTGGCCTGTTCATGGCATTTGTTCAAGTCTCGGGCGTCCCATTCCTTGCAGAAAATTCTGCTCCAGCTGAACGTGTTCACATGTTCAGTATTCATTTTGCATTAATGACAGTGGCGAATGTTATCGGCAGTTTGCTGGGTGGCGTTATTGCAGACGTACTAGAAGTTGTCTTATCACTGGATGCTGCCGCAGCAATTCGCTGGGCGTTATTGACTGGGGCAACTATTTTCATAATCGGTTTGCTTCCCTTATTTAAACTTCAAAACAAGCTTCCTGAAATGCTGCAGGAGAAGAAAACGTTCGTCGAACCTGAAGAGGAAGAGATTGAGACAGTCGACAACGGCTTTAGGAGAAATATCATTCTGATTTTCCACTTCTCATTCGCGAGTTTGTTGATTGGATTCGGTTCTGGCCTCGTTGTCCCGTACTTGAATCTATATTTCTCAAACCGATTCGATGCTTCGAACGCTTATATCGGTTTGATTTTATCACTCGGATCGGCGATGACGGCTGTTGCCATGCTCATCGGTCCAGCTCTAGTTAAAAGGGTCGGAAAAGTGAAAGCACTTATCCTATTCCAAATGTTATCGATTCCGTTTTTACTATTAACAGCCTATACAACATCACTTTTGCTTGCTTCACTTGGATTCCTTATGCGTCAGGCGCTTATGAATGCTGGAAATCCGATTCAAAGCGCTATCGCGATGGAAATTGTGGCAGACAAATACAAAGGGCTTGCCAACTCTGTGAACCAAACTGTTTTTAATATTGGATGGGCTACCATGGGTCCTATAGCTGCGGGACTTGTTATGGCAAGCGGTTCGTATTGGGGATATGCCTACGCATTCACAATCACAGCGGGTCTCTATATCGTTTCGTCCACTTACTATTATTTTATCTTTGGCAGAAGAAAGTTGTCACAGGGCTAAACTAATCGGAAGAGTCAGACGAGTGGTATAGTGAGTGTAAAGGGGGGTGTATGATGACCGTTATCATTATAGCTGTTGTTGCCATCGCATTGGGACTCGGAGGTATGTTGTTAATCGGTTTTGCAATTTACAAAACTGTTTTTAATAAGAAGCATTTCGATAAAAAAGAACCGGGCAATATGTTTACACCTTATGACGATATGACAAGAGGAACAAATGACACAAACCGCAGCAAATATTTGGATGAAGATACTAGGCACAGGATAGGTATAGAAGAAACTAAAAATAATGAATAACAAAACTCCCTGCACATTGTATGCAGGGAGTTTTGTTGAAGAATAGGAAAGTATAAGTTTTTCAACCTGGAGCAGTGTCTAGCTCCAGCACCTAGCCCCTCAGGTCATAAGCAATCCAGCTGTGTGGCAAAGACCGCCACGTCGTGCCTGCAAGGATGCAGGTATGCAGTGGGGAGGGATTGAACTTCATCCCTCCTTGTTGCGACAGGACGTCGCGATCTTAGACTGCCTTCATTTATCGACTTATGCCTTTCGGGTCTACCAAGGCGCTTGCGCTTTTCTTATTCACCACGTCTGGCTTGTGTTTCTTTCCAAGCATTTTGTTCTTCTGGTACTCGGCTCTTATCTTCAAAGACATTTTCGGTTTTCTGATCTTGCACTTTTAATTGTTCTTTTTCCTTACGCAACTCTTCAGGGGATTTTTCTTTACTCATACTGCGCCTCCTCTTTCGTCATGGAGCGTAGTATTCCCGACATTATTGCAATTCAATCGTAGACGTGGAAAATCATCAGTTCATGAATCATCTTTTTTAAATTTTCTTCTTCAGGCGGCGTTTCACCGGTCCAAACGATAGTACCTTCAGGTAAATAATCTCCGGTATATCTTGTGTTCCGAAAGAAAAATGAGAATGTCCATCCAGGTAATTGCGTATTGTCAAACATCGGTTTAAAACTGAAATGCTGTAGCATATAATAGCTCCTCTCATAAGACGCTACCCGACCGCATAATATCAAGAAAAGAAAGCGAAAGGGTGCTGACTTGTTTGTTGATAAATTAAAGCAGGCCATCGAAGACGAGTACAAGGATTATTATTTTTATAAATCCATGCATGGCATGACGAATGATCCGCTTTGGCAAGACTTCCTCAAACATATGTATGAAGATGAAAAAAGCCATTATGAAATGTTTCAACAGCTCTATTATATGATGACGGGAACATTTGTACAAAACCCAAAGAAACCGTTGCCTTGTTATAACTTAAAAGAATGTGTACAAAGGGCATTGCTAGATGAGCTTGAGTCAGTTGAAATGTATAAGGAGATGTTGCTGACCGTTCCATTCCAACAAGCGTATAATCCACTTTTTATCGCGATGCACGATGAAATGGAGCATGCAATTCGTATGTCAACAATGTACAATGCACTATGATAAGTCTTTGGATTTTTCCGTTCTGTTTAGTTCTGTTATAATTAGAACCTAACGATACGGAAAAAGGTGAAGAAATTGGGTTTTTTATGGACATTGTTATTCATGGCCTTTATCGGAGCATTAATCGGAGGACTTACAAATCATCTGGCGATTAAAATGCTGTTCAGGCCGCATGAAGCGAAATATATTGGGAAATGGCGGTTGCCCTTCACTCCGGGGTTAATCCCAAAAAGGCGCGATGAACTGGCAATGCAACTTGGCAAGACAGTAACAAATTATTTATTGACGCCGGAAACGTTCCGGAAGAAACTACTGACACCTGACATGGAGAAGAAAGCAGAAGATTTCCTTCAGCACAAACTTGAACAACATATCCTTCTCTCTGATAAAACGTTGAATAACTGGCTCGATACGGCCGGCATAACAAACGTTGCAGGGAAAGCAGAACGGAAAGTGTTGGAAGTACTCGATACCCAGCTTAACGCCGTTCGTGCAAAGCTGACGACGGGATCGGTAGAAGAGGTGCTACCGCAAAAGTGGCGGGTAGAAGCAGCAGGACGCATTCCGGATGTTACAACTTATATTTTAGGCAGGTCGGAACAATACTTTGAATCAGATGAAGGAAAAGCAATGTTCCGCAAAATGATTGATGATTTCCTAGCAACAAAAGGAACACTCGGAAATATGGTAAACATGTTTTTTGGAGAATCAGAATCGCTTGTCAGCAAAGTGCAACGTGAAGCATTAAAGTTTGTTGCGGCGCCAGGTACTTTCAATCTCGTGAATACAATTATTTTAAATGAGTGGGAAAAGCTTCAAAAACGTCCTATCGAGGAGCTGATTTCTGGGTTTGATTGGGATGGACTGTTTGAATCAGTCAAATCGTATGCAAAAAAAGAACTTGTTTTGGAAGAACGTCTAAATAAGACAATCCAAGATTATTGGCCTGCAGGGGTGGAATGGACAGCTGTCAATGTGACACCGTCGTTAACTAGCTTTGCTTTTAATCAGGCAGAAAAACAATTGGAAATATCGCTCCGTAAACTGAAATTAGATGATATGGTTAGAGAGCAAGTTGACACGTTTCCGGTGGCGATACTGGAAGACCTCGTGCTGGGCATTTCAAAGCGTGAGTTCAAAATGATAACCGTACTGGGTGCATTTCTCGGCGGTTTAATTGGAATCATTCAAGGACTTATTGTCTTTGCAACAAACTTATCTTAGGGGGATTTTAAATGACAGTGAATATTTACGACGATTTGAACAAATTGGAAACGACATTCCGAAATACAGCAGAATTTTTGGAAGTACAGCAAGCAGTGGAAGAAGTGAAAGCAGACAACGAAGCACTCGAGTTGTTTAAGAGCTTCCGTAAAATCCAGTTAAGCCTTCAAGAAAAACAGATGCAGGGTGAAGAACCGGTCGCTGATGAACTTGAATACGCTCAAAAAACTGCACAACTTGCACAGCAAAATCCTAAAATTATGAAAATGCTCGAAGCGGAAATGAAACTGAGCGGCTTGATAGAAGAAGTAAACCGTGTCCTTATGAAGCCCGTACAACAATTATATGAATCCATCTAAAACCGGCCTAGGCCGGTTTTTCTTCATCATTCACTGTGTGAATTTGTTATAATGATTTCATGTTCTACTAAAGAAATAATTTTGGTTTTATTAATAGAAAGTTGGTATTCACAATGCAAAAAATCGTCATGAAAGAAAACTTTGAACAGGGTTGGATCAGGATGTTTACACATCTTGCAAACCTTTTCTTCGAACAATCAAAAATAGTCGCGGAGGACGAAGAGGGTGCGATACAGGCAAACTTAACGCTGGAGCGGACTGCTGATGGACAACTTGTCGGGAATGCAATTCTGAAGTGGGACGGTGAGGAATATTCTGCTAAGTTTTCTGAGATAGAAGAAACTGACGATGAAAAAGTGATTACCCGTCAGTTAAAGCGGATTTATTCACATGTCTTTCTTGAAACACTTGAACAGGCAACGGGGATGCATCAGTCATGGGGGATTCTGACTGGGATTCGTCCCATGAAGCTGTACCACAAATACCGCCGCGAAGGGCACACCTCTGAAGAGGCTCAGCAACTGCTAATGGAACGTCATCGACTTTCGAGTGAAAAAAGTGAGTTGCTTGCAAAAATTGCAAATGTGCAATTACGGACAGTACCTGATTTACATGAGTTGAAAAATGAAGTGAGCATTTATATCGGTATCCCATTTTGTCCAACGAAATGTGCTTATTGTACATTCCCTGCGTATGCAATTCATAGAAAAAACGGTCGGGTCGAGTCATTCTTAGACGGATTGCATGATGAAATCCGTGAAATGGGGAAATGGCTGACAGAGCGTGATATGACGATTACAACAATTTATTTCGGCGGAGGAACTCCGACATCAATTGAAGCGGAAGAAATGGATGCATTATATGAAACGATGTACGCTTCATTCCCAAACATGGACAAAGTTAGAGAAATAACGGTGGAAGCGGGTCGTCCTGACACAATTACGCCTGCTAAAATCGATGTGCTGAAAAAATGGGGCATCGACCGGATCAGTGTCAATCCCCAATCGTATACAGATGAGACACTGAAAGCAATCGGACGTCATCACACAGTTCAAGAAACTGTCGATAAGTTTTGGCTGTCCCGCAATATGGGCATGAAAAATATTAATATGGATCTCATTATTGGTTTACCGAATGAAGGAATGGATGAATTCAAGCATTCACTTGCAGAGACAGAAAAGATGCAACCTGAATCGCTAACAGTTCATACGTTGTCATTCAAACGGGCATCTGAAATGACCCGCAATAAAGACAAATATAAAGTGGCAAATCGTGAAACTGTCGAGCAAATGATGAAACTCGGAGAAGAATGGAACGCTGCGAATGGCTATGAACCGTATTATTTGTATCGCCAAAAGAATATTTTAGGAAACTTGGAAAACGTCGGCTACGCTAAGCCCGGTGAAGAAAGTATCTACAACATCATTATTATGGAAGAAGTACAAACAATCATTGGCGTTGGATGTGGAGCTTCGAGTAAGTTTATCGATCCTGAAACTGGGAAAATTACACAGTTCTATAATCCGAAAGATCCTGCCGCCTATATACTGACGTATGAAGATTCAATCGTGAAGAAACTCGCTCATCTCGATGCGATTTTTCCAGAGACAGTAAGAAAAGCGTAAGCGCCTTGATAGACCCGAAAAGCGCTGGCCGACTAAATTCGCCACGTCCTCCTGTCGCAACAGCTGCATGACCCACTTCATGTGGGTCCAGGGGCTAGGCGCTGGAGCTAGACAATACTTTAGATTGAAAAACGTATACTTTCTTATCATTTAAATAAAGGGTTTATTGAAAAAACACCGAATCTAAGAAGTGAATGGTAATTCATTTCTTAAAAGGGGTGTTTTTTTATGTATACAACTGTCGAATTAAAAAAAGAGGGTCGTCTTGCACGCCTTACATTGAATAGACCAGCTTCAATGAATGCTATGGACGATGTGATGATGAAGGAACTTGCGGACGTCTTTGAAGAGTTAAAAGGCGATATGACTGTGCAAGTGCTGCTAATTCAGGGAGCCGGCCGTGCATTTTCTGCGGGCGGGGATATAAAAGCAATGGTTGACCCAAATAGCCCATTGGATATTGGAAAAGTGATGGTAGACGTATGCCGTCTTGCAAAAGCACTTTATACATTGCCCCAAGTCACGATTGCTGTTGTCCATGGCGCGGCTGCAGGACTTGGATTTAGTCTCGTACTTGGCTGTGATCACATTATTGCAGAAGAAGAGAGTAAACTTGCGATGAACTTCATCGGCATCGGTCTAATCCCAGACGGGGCAGGTCACTTCTTCTTGAAAGAGCGCGTTGGTGTACCCCAAGCGAAAAGTCTTATTTGGTCTGGAAAAGTGATGAATGGTCAAGAAGCACTTGAAAAAGGACTAATTGATGAAGTTGTAGGGGAAGGGAAAAGCACTGAACGGGCTGAGCTGTTCGCTCATAAACTGCTGGCCTCGCCGATTGCAGCAATGATTGCATCGAAGAACATTCTGCACGCGCAGAAAACAAAGGAATTGGAAAGTGTGTTGGAACTGGAAACCGAAGCACAAGTGGCGATGCGGAAAACGGCAGATCATTTGGAAGGCATTCAAGCATTTGTCGGGAAACGCAAGCCGGAGTTTACGGGGAAATGATTTTACGATAATATGGACACCGATTTAGGAAGTAGGTTGATCACATCTTGCTAAACCGGTGTCTTTTATCCAAAAATGTGGGGGAAAGAAGAAATGATTATGTGTGGTAGATATATAACGAGTACAACAGATGAATAGCTTATGAATCAATAAACAAGCAGGCTTGATATGGAAGTCAACTATTTGATCCAACGTTTCCAGTCTAATGCAGCTTACATAAATAAAAATTACCAAGCATGCATCCGTTGAATAACCGGGTCTGTGCTTGGTGATTTTTATTTTTATTTTATTTTTAAGCGCTCTTACTTATATTTATCAATCATTTCACGCCATGAAAAATAACCTTCTTCAACAGCGCGGACTAAAAGCTCGGCTGTTGCAATATTCGTGGCAAGAGGGATACCGTAGACATCGCAAAGACGTAATAAGGCACTGACGTCCGGTTCATGGGGTTGAGCAGTTAATGGATCACGGAAAAAGATGATTAAATCCAACTCGCCAGTTGCAATCATAGCACCAATTTGCTGATCCCCGCCTAAAGGGCCTGAATTAAGTCTTTCAATTGATAGTTCAGTCTCCTCCATAATTCTTTTTCCAGTTGTCCCCGTTGCAAATAACGTATGTTTTGAAAAGATAGTTTCATAAGCAATCGTGAAATTCACCATTTCATTTTTCTTTTCATCATGTGCAATTAATGCGATTTTCATTTTAGACACCTCATTTAGTTTAGGATGTACGATAACTATATTTGTTGAACTAATAAATACAGCGTATGCGCTTTAAAAGTGCTTTTGGGAGGCCGCTGAAAAAGTTCCAATACTTGGTGGGAATTAGAAGTACTACCAATACCGCTTCGCCGCTTTGTGGATGCCTCCCGCGATAAGCCAGAAAGGAGATCGCTTTCAGTCTTATCGCTCCGGCTACCACGAAGACGCGCCTTCGCTGGATGGTCTATTTAAGAAAGCTCATTTCGTTATCAGGGATGAGGCCTACAACCTGGAGTGCCATAAATCGATCGAATGTGTTCAACGAATGTCTCCATATTTGGAGTGAATTAGAAATCCTGCTAATACCGCTTCGCCGCTTTGTGGATGCCTCCCGCGATAAGCCAGAAAGGAGATCGCTTTCAGTCTTATCGCTCCGGCTACCACGAAGACGCGCCTTCGCTGGATAGTCTTATGTGAGAAAGCGCATTTCATTAGCTGTGATGAAATCTGCAACCTGGCGTGCGTCTTTCTTGAATCTAATTATATATGTTGAAATACTGAATCCGGTGTATAAACTAAGTGAAGGCGCCTTAACAGGGGTAGCCGAAGCCATAAGACTGGCGGCGAAGCTGCTTGGCTTATGGCGGGAGGCATCCCCTAGCGCCGTAGCGGTTCAATGGAATCCTTTATGTCAATTTATATAGTATCAAATAGTAATCACCTTATAATCTCAGCATATACATCTCAAAATTACATTTCTCTCTCTAATGAACCCCAAAGCGCCAAGCGTTCTACAACCCACACCCCGAATTACAACTTACCCATTATTGAGCGCCCCAGCAGATTCAATGAGATTCTTTAATTCAACATAACTATTCGTATTGATTATCGCATGAAATCGATGGAAGCAAGTAATGATTGCTCCGATAGAAAAAGCACATTCAAGCGGTCCGAATCGCCTGTATGTGCTTTACCTCATGAATGGAACAATATTAATTTCCCAGCAGGGGATACGACACGATGTGTCTTTTCGAGAAGGCTTTTTTCCATAAGCATTGCTTGGCCTTTTTCTTTTGCTGCGTCGTCTGTTTCAGCTGCAAATGTTTCTTCTGTAATTAAATGCCCTGTTGGTTCGAAGGCTGTCAATTTATATGTTCTCACATAATTCACCCTTTCCACTCTATTTCATTCATTATACTACGAGCGGCTTGAAAAGGAAATTTGTAAAGGTTGCTTGACATCTTGAATGTTGTAAAGTAACCTTTACGTAAAGCTACCTTTACTATTATCGGTGTTTAGACTCCGGGCGCCCTGCGCTTTTAATATGAAAGGGGGAGTATTGAACTGAATAACTTGATCAAAGAAATGCGAACTGAGATGGGATTAACTCAAGATGATCTGTCGGAGAAGCTAGAAGTTTCGAGGCAAACCATCATCTCACTTGAAAAAGGTAGATATAACCCATCACTTACTTTAGCGTTCAAACTTGCGAAGTTGTTCAATTGTCGCATTGAGGATATCTTTACACCGGAGGAGGAATGAAGATGCATGAGGATTTTGATTTACTGGCTTTCATGCTAGGTTTGCCCGCAGGACTTGCAGTAGCATTAACCGTGTGGTACTTCGTATGGAAAAAAGGGAAAAAGGAACGACGATATGACGAGCGCTATAAGAGGGTTCAGGAGCAAGCAAAGTCGTTATCCTGGGCAGTTACAGTGTTCGCTATTATTATTGCATGGGCCATTGTCATCATTGTTGAAGGACCGGGACTTTCCTTCTTTCTTTTCACTGCATTATATATAATTGCCATGGTTTCTTACGGAGTTGCATCCGCCATAGCAGATAAAAAGAATTAGTTTGAAACTTCAGTGTACGAGATACGTATAGTTAACAACGGGAAAGAAGAAAGGGGAAATACAATGTCATTGCTACTTGAAAATGTAACGAAACGGTTTGGAGACTTCACGGCGGTAGATGATTTGACGCTGTCAGTCGATAAAGGCACCATGTACGGATTTCTTGGAGCGAATGGTGCAGGCAAGACAACGACATTCCGAATGATTCTTGGTCTTCTAAATGCGAATGAAGGACGTATAACTTGGAATGGGAAACAGATTTCCTATGCGACGAGTCCTGAAATTGGCTATTTACCGGAAGAACGTGGTCTGTATCCTAAAATGAAAGTAGAAGAGCAGCTGGTTTTTCTGGCACAATTGCGCGGTATGAAAAAACTTGATGCAAAAGTGGCGATGAACAAATGGCTGGAACGAATGGAAATCACCCATTATGCCAATAAAAAGGTTGAAGAATTATCAAAAGGAAATCAGCAGAAAATCCAAGTAATTGCATCACTCATGCATAATCCACAACTGTTAATTCTAGATGAACCATTTTCAGGATTGGATCCGGTAAACGTTGAGATGTTGAAAGAGGCAATTCTTCAATTTCGTAATGATGGCGCAACCATCGTGTTCTCGAGCCACCGCATGGATCATGTAGAAGAATTATGCGAGCAACTAAGTATCATCGATAAAGGAAAGCAAATTGTAAGTGGCACACTACGCGATGTAAAACGTTCATTTGGCAAGCAGAATGTACGCATAAATTCGGATAATGATTTAGCGCATTTAGAAACAATTGCAGGTGTTACATCTGTACAAAAATCGATTGAAGGTGCGCTTTACCAAGTCGATTCTGAACAAGTTGCGAATGATTTACTGACAGCGGCGTTGAAATCAGGACCGATTCGCCATTTTGGGATTGAAGAGCCTTCGTTGCAAGATATTTTCATCGAAAAGGTGGGAAAACAGCATGCGTGAATTCATGATCATTTTTAAACAGGCATTTATGACAAAAGGGAAAACAAAATCGTTCATCATAACGACATCTATCATGATTTTGGCAGTTTTTCTTTTTGCGAACATGGAGAAAATCATTGATACCGTGAAAAATGCGACGGGCGGAGATAGTGATTCGGAGGAAGTGCTGCAGATACTCGATGAAAGCGGTATTCTTGCAGAGCGGTTGAAAATGCAACTCGAGGCGAATGAATCGGATGTTAAAGTAGAACCTTCCAGTAAATCGGAAAAGGAACTTACAAATCAAGTGAAAGAAGGAGAAATCGATTCATTCTTAACGCTTGCACTTGATGATACAAATACAATTCAAGCGAACTATGTCTCAATGAGTACTATGGAAATCACTCTTCCGACGATGTTGCAAGAGGCGCTTCAGTCAATTCAGACAGAAATGAAAGCAGATGAATTATCATTGTCTGGCGAACAAGTACAGACATTATTCGCACCCATTCAATTTGAACAGCAATCTGTATCTCTATCAGCGAAGTCTGAAGAAGAATTGAGTCAGGCACGCGGTCTTGTCTATGTACTCATGTTCCTCATCTACTTTGCAGTGATCGTCTATTCAAGCATGATTGCAACAGAAGTCGCGGCGGAAAAGTCATCTCGCGTGATGGAAATTCTTATTTCAAGTGTGTCGCCTGTTAAGCATATGTTTGCAAAAGTACTTGGCATTGGATCGCTTGGTCTGTTGCAAATGGCACTGCTAGGCTTGGCGGGATATATTGCCTTGAAGACGACAGGTTCTGAAATGGCGGATGGCTTCTTTTCCGTCTTCGGTTTTTCAAATATGAATGTAGGAACGCTGATCTATGCGCTCATTTTCTTCCTGTTGGGGTACTTCCTTTTTGCGACGCTGGCAGCTCTTTTAGGCTCACTTGTCAGCCGGACGGAAGATGTACAGCAGATCATCATGCCGATGACACTGCTGATCGTAGCTGGTTTCTTAATTGCTGCAACTGGACTCGGTAATCCGGAGATGGCATATCTCAAGTATGCTTCATTCTTCCCGTTCTTCGCACCGCTCGTCATGTTCTTGCGAGTCGGGATGCTCGACTTACCACTATGGGAGCCACTGTTGTCAATTGCGATTATGCTAGTGACGATTTTCATTCTTGGCTTCTTCGGTGCCCGTGTTTACCGCGGAGGGGTTCTCATGTACGGACCGTCCCGTTCGTTGAAAGATATTAAAAAAGCGATCCAGCTTGGAAAAGAATAAGTAAAGATGTAAAAAGACTCTGAATTAATTCTAACGGGTTCGGTTGCTGGGGAGAAAACATTAAATAACAATGTAATTGGAGACGAGATTCATATATGAATTAGCGTCTCCTTTTTTCTTGTTATATCAATGCTTTAATGGATTTAAAAAACTAATTGGCACATCAATTCACAGACTAATTCATGACACTACATAAACTTTTGCAGTGTTGTTAACGCTTCCGCTAAAAGCGTTACGAATTGACATACTAAAAGTAGTTCGTGAACTTATTTCTGGTAGGAAAATGGATTTTTTATGTTAATCTAAATGTAGATTGTAAAAGAATTGAGATTAATCTTAATTCAACAAACGGGCCAGATTGTAAACCACTTTCCGTAAAGAGATGGGTATGTAAAGTTAGAAAATTGTATTCTGTTTAATTACAGCTTTTACTCTTATTACTTAATCAAATATAAAGAAGCTGAGTTGGCAAAAAGACGGAGGGATGTTTATGATAATATGGTTTCGACACTTACCGCAAATAAGTATGGATTTGAAAAAGTGGATTCCTTTCATAAAGAATGATTGGTTCCGAAAAAACTATATGAATTTTGTTTATTTACTCCTGATATTAATCTTTTTAACATCTGTTTTTTTTAATGCATGGGCTAGTCCTATTAATACATTTCTACTCATTTTAATTGGTATCTTTGTCTTCATCATTCACGAATCTATTCATATTCTTGTGATACGTAATAAAGGGGATATTAGCTTAACATTTCATGGAGCATTTTTTTGGATAAACACAAATGCAATCTTATCCAAAACTAGGTTTTGGCTTTTTATGAGTCTACCCCTCATTGCATTATCCGTAATACCTGTTATTGTCTCATTTTTTGTATCGGGAAATATTAAATCAATTTTACTGTTTATAAGTTGGATAAATTTATTAATTTCTTCCTCTGATATCATAAATTCATTGTTAATTGCCATTAAGCCGAAAAAATCAGTATTTTGTAGAGGTTATTACCGAGTAGAAAAGAATTAGTAGGATTTCTACAATTATATGTGAAAATAGATTCGCACAAAATCAAATATTTCATTTTTTTAACTAACCAGTAGTTTTATCTCATTAACGCTACTCAACTAAAGGGCGCGTTTTTGTAGCAAGATAGATAATAGTCCTTATTCCATATAAGGGCCATATAACGGTAGAAGACCATTGTGCTAATGGGTGGGCTAGGCAGTTAAGAAGGCAAAATTATTAATTGGGGGGAAGATGAATTTAATAAAAAGAATGACAAATGAAAGTAATTTAATACATCATGTTCAGCTATAGGGCACTTTTGAAGTGCAACGTTATACCAGAATGGGGCCATTTTAATGAATTAGTTTTGCAACCTTCTCAAATGGGATTCGTTTAAATTTATGTAAAATTCAACTACTTTTAAGGTGAGAAGGGGATACCTGAGTGTCAAGAAGAAAAGCTATTATAATCGCCATTATCGCAATTACTTTGACTGTTATTCTAATTAGAGTATTTAAAAAGGATATATGGGATGTTAATGAAGAACTAATGAAACAAGAGGTACTGAATATCGGAAGTACTGTCGAGTCAGGGAGTTTATCCGATGTCACTCCATTTAAGTGGGATTTGGTGTATTCTTTCAACCCGTACACGTCAAAAGAAACAATTTACAAAACTGTGGGATATAAGTGGAATAGGATTAGTGAAACATTAAGTGAAAGTATGAATCAATTGGTTTTTATGAAAGACGGAAAAGTAGTTTGTTATTTATACGGCTATCCAGGAAATAATGGTTATGGGATTTATTTTAGAAACGGAAATGATACCAGTTCACTCAGGCTTCTGTACTCACTACCGATGATGATTTGACTTTTCAAGTTGTAAGACGGGAGAATATCATTTATTTAATAAAAAATGAATGACAGAAAATTAGTTCTTCACTAATAGGGCGCGATTACGGTATAGCGATATTCCAGAATCATGCAACTTAACAGATTATTGGCTAAATTACAATACGTTTAGGGAATGGAATATTAGGGGGGGTAAGATGAATAAATACAATAAAAACATTCTAGCTATAACGCTCATTACAATATTCTCTTTAATTTTAATGATAACGTGGCTAGACTTGGTTTTTGGGTACGCTCAGATTTTATTAATCATTGGTGCAGCTTATGCTGTTTATCTTAATGTTAAAGGATTTAAGGAAGAGCAAAGAGAAGCATAAATTTTAATACAAACGGACGCGATTGCTTTGTAAGCGATTGCGCCTATATCGTAATCGGGCCATTATGCGAAGTTAGGGAAGTGATGTGATGAAGTTTTTCAAGACAATGAATGAGAAGGAATCATTCAATTGGAAAAAGGGTGCTTTCTTCGGTTTTTATATTTATATGCTAATATCAGCGGCAAACTATTTTTATTATTTAGTAACCGAAAATAGTTTATTTTCTCCAGCCTTTATTTTTTGGGGTGGTCTATTAGGCGCCTTCATATTTGAATTTATTTTTAATCTTATAAATAAAAAACAATCCGAGGTCAACGCAAAGTGAATGGATAAGGGTGTTCCAGAAAAGGGCGCGATTCTGGTATGAAGGATCTGTGCCCATTCAGTGATTGGCCCAAATTGTTTAATTAATGGGAATTAGACGAGGGAGTGAAATAGGTGAAAAGGTTAGTTTTAACAATGTTTTTAGTTCTGACAACCTTATCCTTATCAGCATGTACACAGCAAAAGTTAAGCTTTGACGAGGTAGATAACGTTCCGGAAAAAGTAACAGAAGCAATAAATCATGACGAGCAACTTCAAGTGATTAACAGAAGCGGCAAAATATATTACATTGTTTTTCAATCTCAAAAAGATGTTGAAGCCAGCTTGGAATCGGTAGATAGGATAGCGCTTGTCAAGTTGGATGAAGTGGATTCGAAGGATAACGATGTAAGACAATATATATATTCTTTAACAATGGATCAATATCATGACACGATAGAAATTAAGGTTAATGGTGAATCCATGGCTCATCCAATGATTATTATAAAATAACGGATAGTTCCACTATTGGGTGCATTTCTTGAAGAAAGATCAGCGCTCAATTTTCATAAACGGGCCATTTTGCGGCATAGGAGGGGAATAGTATGAGGATTGAAACTGCTGGTGATTGGTTAAGAAATAAGGGATTATCTAATACCGATATTGATTTTGTTGAAACGATATTGACTTTTACATCTAATGCTAAAGAACGTAACAATAAATTAGATGAAATTAATAAAACGCTTAAAATGACTTTTCCTGAAAAAGATGCAAAAGTTCATCCAAACTTAACATTTTCTCAGTTCGATAAAATACTACGGGATAACGGAATAGTCATTGATTTAACTGAAATGCTGATTAGATATAAAGAACAAGGTTTATGTGTAGGTTTGTGTATTCAATTATTAAAAGTAAGTTGTACTGTTAACGAGCCCAATTACAAAGAAAGTACTTAGCCATATAAATTTAATAGCTAGATAAATAAAGATAGACTGAAAGGGGAAAGAGTATGAAAAAAATAAGAGCAATTTTCATTGGTGATGTCAGATTTGATCAATGTCCAGTTTTTGAATTGAATAACGAAACGAACTACTTTGAAATGATAATTGACAAAGAGTTTCGATACGATAAAGAAGTTGTTGAAGAAGACGAGGATTTTTTAATTTTTGAGATTGAAAAAGACATTGCAACTTTAACCGAGCAATAAAGCAATCCAGCACAGATGTAGAAAAAATACTGTGCCAGAATTGGGCTAGTTTCTAAAAAAAGGATTTGCGTCTATTATTTAATAAGGCCATTTAAAAGGAGTAACATATGAAAAAACACTGTTGTGATGATATGGACTACCACGCGAATTTCAAGTGCGATATGCATAGCGATCCATTTGAATGTCCTGATAAATTAATAGTTTTCAATGATAAAAATAACGGCTACGGTTTGATAATTCACGATGGTGGCTCTTCAAGTATAAGTATTGAATACTGTCCGTGGTGTAGTTCGGAATTATAATTTACTATTCCACTATCCCACGTTTGTGTTACAACGTTGTGCTGCAATCGGCCAGAATCTTAAAACATAACAAAAATTAAATTGGAGAAATCCTCTTGCAAAAAAGTACTGAAAAAGAAGTTTATTCTTGGATAAAGTCAATTGCTGTGGCAGTTTTTATTGTCTTTATATGTCGTCAATTTCTATTTACATCAGTGGTCGTTTACGGGGAATCTATGGAATCTACATTCGAAAATAGTGACAAGGTTGTAGTAAGTAAAATAAGTAAAATAGAGAGATTTGATGTAATTGTTTTCAAAGTGCCAGATAAGGATGAACAATATATTAAAAGAGTAATTGGTCTACCTGGAGATAGTGTGGAGATGAAAAATGATGTGTTATACATTAACGGCAAGACATATGAGGAACCTTATGTGAAAAGAAATTACAAAAACAAAGTCAGTAAAATCACTGGTGATTTTACTCTAAAGGAACTTACTGGAAATGAAAAGGTTCCAAATGGTGATTTGTTTTTTTTAGGAGATAATCGATTGAAAAGTAAGGATAGCAGAGAGTTAGGATTTATATCGACTGATTCGGTTATTGGAGAAGTGAAGTTTCGATTTTATCCATTGCAAGAAATCGGTATACCAAAATAACACAATGCTGTTGAAAGTAATTATTCCATTATCGGGCGCGATTTTGGATTAAGAATTTGCGCCGGTAGTACATATAAGAGCCATTTAGGAGCCTACAGCGGAGTTAGGAGAATGATTGAAATAAAAAATACAAATATAGGTTTGATTTTATTACTGTCGAGCGCAATTATCTATGGTTCAGCCTTAATAGCAACAACAATTTATTCTTTAACTCTTGGTGGTGTTAATGGTCAAGGTTGGAATACAGAGTATGGAATTTTTGGAACTGCTCTAATAAAAGTGGGAACTTTGCCATTAATAATAGCTGTTTTATTAGGAATAGCAGGCATTGTACTTTTGGTGCTACAAGAAAGAAAAGCTTGAGAGATTATTACCACAAATAGGCGCGTTTGCGTAGCAAGATAATGGTCCTTACTCCATATAAGGGCCATTTTATAGAGCAAGTTTTATTGAACTAACTGGGTCAGGTTGGTTTAATGGTGTCCGCACTTTTATTTATAATTATCTTGGTAGGAGGGAATGTAGCACATCTCAATTGAGGACAAACTACAAGAGGCAGGTGATAAATCCTATGAACTTCGAAATAAGAAGTCTTGAAAGACACGATATCTCCTTCTTGCGGGATATGGTGTATGAGTCTGCGTTTGTACCAGAAGGACAAAAACCTTTCCCACGAACAATACTAGACGAACCATCCGTCTCAAAATATGTGGATAGATGGGGAGAGCAGAGCGGTGATATTGGATTGATTGCGGAAAAAGATGAACAAGCGATTGGTGCCATTTGGTTGCGTTTGTTTGATAAAGAACGCAAAGGATATGGTGATGATGAAACGCCAGAAATCGGAATTGCCATTCATAAAGAATTTCGGAGTAAAGGAATTGGGAATGCTTTAATGCGTGAGCTCGAAACGGAAGCAAGAAACTATGGATATCAGAAGTTATGTTTAAGTGTAGACCCAAGAAATCCAGCTTGTCGTTTATACGAACAATTCGGATATGTACATGTTGGCTGGTATGATACCTACTGGACAATGGAGAAGGAATTAGTTTGACCCAATAAACGGGTGCGATTATTGAATAGATCACTTTAAGGTGATGAGGATGACTTAAAGGCAACTATATAAAACAAACGGGTCAGATTGCGGGAAAAAATGTGTTGAAATGAAAGCAAAATACTTTAATTGTTTGACGAGGGGGTACAAGGTGAATAAATATCAAAAACGTACTGTTTATATTTCAAGTTCAGCACTTGCTTTCTTCTTAGTATTATCTTTAATGACACACAATTGGGGATTCTTTTTATGGAGTTTATTGCCTATTTTCATGGTTTTGATGACTGTGTTTGCCACCAAGACTGACAAGAAAAGTAATGGTAAATGAAAAGAATTATTCAACAAACGGAGGTTTTCGTTCAATTAGAATAATAAAAAAGCAAACCAAAAACGCTCAGAAAACTGAGCGTTTTTACTTGCCATTTAACTCGCTAATTTACTATTTGTATTTTTTTAAGTATTTATCTCCCCATCAACCGAACCCGTTGAATAGATTAGCAGAGTCTTTTTCTTTGTGGTAAAATAAGAACAAGTATTCGTCGTATGAAGGAGGGGCTCACTTGTCAACAATCCGATTTATTCACACTGCTGATTTGCATTTAGACAGCCCATTCAAAGGTATGACAGGGTTGCCGGCAGATCAGCTGAACAGTTTGCGGGATAGTACCTTTGCCGCGTTTAATAAATTGATCGAACACGCAGTCAAAACGAAACCTGATTTCGTCTTAATAGCGGGTGATATTTACGATGGGGAAGATCGGAGTTTGCGTACGCAGATGAAGTTCCGTGAAGGAATGCAGAAATTAAATGTGGAAGGCATTCCGGTTTTTATTTCACACGGAAACCATGATCATCTTGCTGGAAGATGGACACGTTTTGATTTACCGCCAAATGTTCATATCTTCAATGAGAATGTTGAAGCGGTGAAGCTCAGTGTGAACGAGCAAGACATAGTTATATATGGATTTAGCTATAAGGAGCGGCATGTCCGTGACAAAATGATTGCTCGTTATCCAGTTGCTGAAGACCCTGTGGCTTTCCATATCGGCATGTTGCACGGCAGTCTGGCTGGGGATGAAACGCATGCGGTTTATGCACCATTTACAAAAGGTGAGTTGCTTGCAAAGCGTTATGATTATTGGGCACTTGGGCATATTCACCTCCGACAACGATTACACGAGGAGCCTCCAATTGTTTATCCGGGCAATTTGCAAGGACGTCATCGTAATGAGCGGGGGACAAAGGGGTTTTATGAAGTCGAGTTGTCAAAAACAGAAACGTCACTTCATTTTGTCCCCGCTTCAGCAATTGTTTTTGACCGTCTGGAATTATCTTGTGCGGGAATAAGCCATGCCAATGAATGGCTGACAGCGTGTATGGAAGCGCTTGAATCATTCAAATTCGAGTACGGTGCTGGAATTGTAGAGCTTTCAATGATTGATGTCGACAGTGAAGCTGCAAATCTGTTCAGCCAATCGCCAGTGGAAGAATGGCTAGAAGTACTGAGAGACTTTGTTGGAGAAAGCGAACCGTTCGTCTGGGTACAGAAGCTATCATTTGCCAGTCAGTTGAATCTGTCGGCAGCATCAGGAGCACTTGTGCAATCTGTTACAGCAATGATGGAGGACTGGACGATAGATGACTGGAAAGATGTATTAAGGGATGTCTATCAACATGCACGGGGTGTCAAATATCTCGATATTTTGACCGAAGATGAAATCAATGGAGTTAAAGACGGGGCGACAGCATTGCTGGCGGTAGAAATGTCTAGAATGGAATGAGGTGTAGGCATGAAAATCGAAAAACTGAATATTTATGGATTCGGGAAACATGAAAATGTCATAGTGGATTTTGGCCCGGGCATCACTGTCTTGTATGGATTGAATGAAGCGGGGAAAACGACAATTCAGCAGTTCATCCTTCATGTCTTATTTGGATTTCCCCCAAAAAACAATGTGCTATTACGTTACGAGCCGAAATTCGGGGGGAAATACGGCGGGCAAGTGCATCTTTTGGATGAGACATACGGGAAATGTATCGTTGAACGGGTCAGCGGAAAATCTGCTGGTGATGTCACTGTCTATTTCGAGGATGGAACAAAGGGTGGCGAAGAGGAATTAAACACACTGCTCCACCAGTACGACCGGGCTTCATTCGAATCGATCTTTTCGTTTTCCCTTCTACAATTGCAAGGGTTCGAGAAAATGGATGAAGACGAATTGAGCCGGACACTCCTCGCTTCAGGAACGACTGGCGTTGATTCTCTTTTACAGCTCGGCAACCAAATGGAAAAAGAGTTGGGAGACTTATTCAAGAAGTCAGGAAGAGTTCCGGAGATGAATGTCAAAATTGCGGAGCTCCGTGAATTGGAATTGGAACTTAAGGATGAACAAGAAAAAGTTGCAGAATATACG
The DNA here is from genome assembly GCF_038007465.1 of Sporosarcina sp. FSL K6-1508. Taxonomy (NCBI): domain Bacteria; kingdom Bacillati; phylum Bacillota; class Bacilli; order Caryophanales; family Caryophanaceae; genus Sporosarcina; species Sporosarcina sp. FSL K6-1508. The sequence continues at coordinate 1,662,478 of NZ_JBBOXF010000001.1, forward strand.
CCTTCTATTGAACGGATACAGGCAATCGATGATCGGCTTACAGAATTACAAGAACAAAAAAAAGAACTCACGCAGGAGTCCCAAAAGCTTTCTCTCATGCGACAGCTTCTACCCCTTTACCAAAAAAGACATGTACTTGAATCAGGGTTGTTGAGCTTAAATGCAGTGACCTTTCCGGCAGATGGTATTCGGCGTTATGAAGCGATTGCGGGAAAGTTGACGGAAGCATTAGCAGCTAGAGAAAGAATCGGCGAAGAGTTAACAGAACTGATGAGCCGGATACCCGAATGGCAGGAAACAGAACGGTTAACTGAAATTGAACTCCTATTGGCGAAGGAAACAGAGTGGCATAGATGGCAAACGACTATTTCTACAGCGGAAGATAACATGCACCAATTAACAAGTTTAAAAAGACGACTGCTCGACAGACTTGGCGTCAAAGGGGAAGAAGCTGAAGAAAAGCTTTTTCAAGCGGATGTTTCAATTCATAAAGAAGAACTGATGCATAAAATTATTGAAAATCTTACAGATAGTCATCAGCAAATTGGATATATGAATCGTCAGCTTGTTCAACTGGAAACTGAATTGACTGAGACGGAAACTGAAATTGGAGCACTCGAACGCTCCGCGCCTTCTATAGATGACATAGAACGTGTGCGACAGTGGCCTACGATGCGGCAACAACTTGCCGAAGCAAAGGCATATGTTTCATTGGTAGGCGGATCAAGGGAACAGAAATCACTCAAGATTCCTCTCATTCTATCGCTGCTTGCATTTGCTTTCGTTGTTTTCGGTTTTATGCAAAGCGAATGGTTCGTGGTCGTTGCTGGGATTATCGTTGGAGTTACCAGTATTTTCTTTTATATCGGCAAAGAAAACCCCTCGACAGATGCATCTAAGCTTGTGAAGATGGAAAAATTCATCTCCGCAAATGATGGAAACGAGCGACAGATGGAAGAACTTACAGAACAAATTGGACTGTATAATAGAAAAAAAGAAGAGCTTCTTGAAGAATTCATGAAGCGTGAGCGAAAATACCAAGGAGTGGTATCCGAGCTTGAAAATGCCCATAGCAATAGACAACAGATTGAGTCAGAATTGGGCCGTTTTTTACAACAGTACGGTTTTTATGAAATGCCATCAACCGGTATTATCGCTGAACTATTCCGCATGATTCGGGAAGTTCAAGAGGTTTCAAGAAGTTTACAAGATGCCGCCTTACAGCGACAAACAACCTTCACAAACATAGCTGAACGAGTGGCACAAGCGGAAACAGTATTACAAAAATCAGTATCGCAAGAAGTGGTTTATGAGATGCTGAGAAGGGAATTCATTCATCTAAAAGAACAGTTGGAAACAACCAAGTCGTTGACATTCAGCATAGAGCAGAAAGAAACGGCATTGAAAGAAACGTCAGGGCTTGTACGTTCACTGCAAGAAAAAGTGCAGGCGTTATTTGCGGAAGCGGGCGCAGAAACGGAAGAAGCATTTTACAGCGCTTACGACGCTCACCAAGAAGCGATTCTTTTAAAAGGACAACGTGAAGATATCAATACTCAATTGGCAACGTATGGTCCTCTGGAATTGCCTGCCGATGTTACAGATGACGAACTGCGGACAAAAGCAGCTGATAACAGTATGACACTTTCATTGATGGACGATGAGCTAACTGCATATATCAATGAAAAAGCTACACTCGTCAATAAAACGGAAAAACTTTTGATAGATGAAAATTACGGACGTAAATTACAGCTTTTCGAAATGAAACGGGGCGAACTGGCGGAACTCGCGAAAAAGTGGTCCGAACGAAAAGCGATTGCAGAAGCGATCAGACGGACGATGATGGAGTTAAAGGAAAAGAAATTACCGGAAGTGCTTGAGGTGGCAGAGAAATTTTTCTTTGAACTGACTGGCGGGAATTATGAATCGCTTTTCGTAGCGGAGACGGGCCATTTTATGGTCTTATCGAGAGATGGCATGCGTTTTCCGATAGTGGAGTTGAGCCAGGCAACAAAAGAGCAAGCTTACATTTCCCTTCGATTGGCACTTGCCGGAAACATTCTTAGCACCGCACCTTTTCCGCTGATAATGGACGATCCGTTCGTCCACTTTGACGGGGAGCGACTTTCGCGTATGATTGAACTACTGGATAAGTTACAAAGCAAGCACCAGTTTATTTATTTTACATGCCATGAAGGAATGAAAGATAAATGGCAGGATGCAACAACACTAAACGTTTCCGATATCGGAAGCGGACAGGGAGCGATGGTCAGATGAAGAAACTTGCAGATTACAATGCTGGAGAGCCGCTAGACCTTTTTTTACTGATTAAACAATCAACTAAAGGAGTTACGACACAGGGAAAACCGTTCATGACTCTTATTTTGCAAGATAAAAGCAGTGATATCGAGGCGAAACTATGGGATACAACAGATGAGCACGCAAAAACATATGCGGCAGCATCGATTGTGAAAATTGGCGGCGAGGTACACGAATACCGCGGAAAAAATCAGCTGCGCATCAAAAGCATACGTCCCGTTAAAGAGGATGAAGGCGTATCAATTGCCGATCTTGTCCCGTCATCAGCAACAAGTAAGGAAGTGCTGTATGAAGAGTTGATGCAGTATTTCTTTGAAATGGAAAATCCGCAGATACAACGGATTACTCGTCATTTATTGAAAAAGCATCAGGACGCCTTTATGACATACCCAGCTGCGACTAGAAATCATCATGACTATGTATCTGGTCTTATTGATCATGTCGTTTCTATGCTTAAACTAGGCAAAGCGTTGGCAAATCTATATCCATCACTTAATAAGGATTTATTGTATGCGGGAATTATCCTGCATGATGTTGGGAAAGTAATTGAACTTTCGGGTCCAATTGCCACCCAATATACAATCGAAGGGAACCTCCTTGGTCATATTACAATCATGGTCACTGAAATTTCAAAAGCGGCTGATGAACTTGAAATCACTGGTGAAGAAGTTATGCTGTTGCAACACATGGTTCTTTCCCACCATGGTAAAGAAGAATGGGGAAGCCCAAAACGACCAATGTTAAAAGAAGCGGAAATTCTTCATTATATCGATAATATTGATGCGAAGATGAATATGCTGGACCGGGCACTCGGCAAGACAAATCCTGGTGAATTCACGGAAAGAATCTTCCCGCTCGACAACCGGTCGTTTTATAAACCTTCGTTTGAGTGATCTCCACCAGTGAAAAAGTAAAGACAAAAAGAAGCTGTCCCTCTTATACAGGGGACAGCTTCTTTTACTTGCGTCTAGGCTCCAAGTGTCTTGCACTTGTTATCTGTATTTTACTTCTTGTCCGTTTTTGCGTCTTTTTCAGTTGGAATATAACCTTCAAGTGCATCTTTGAATTCGTCTTCTTTAATGTCAATATCAGATGCTTTCAACAGCTTGACAAGTTTTTCTTCAAATTGAACTTTCTTGAGGTTATCTGTGACTGTCGCTTTTAGCTCTTCGTCTGTCTGTTCAAGTTTCGCTTCACGCGTATCCATTAGTTCGATGACGTGGTAACCGAAGCTTGTTTTAACAGGTTCGCTGATTTCACCTTTTTTCAGTGCGAAAGCAGCTTCTTCAAATTCGGGCACCATTTTGCCAGGTCCGAACCAGCCTAAATCGCCGCCGGATTCTTGTGCCATTTCTTCAGTGGAATATTCTTTCGCAAGTTTCGCGAAATCGCCGCCCTCTTTCAGCTTCGCCAGGACTTCATTAGCTGTTTTCTTATCTTTGACTAAGATGTGACGTGCATTGATTTCTTTTTTCATGTTTGCGATACCAGCATTGATATCCTCATCAGTTACTTTTAATGACTCAATCATTTTTTGTTGGATTAATTGTGATTTAACGTTTTTATCGAAAAACTTTTCTGTCATTCCCTGTTGCATAAGGTACATGTCAAAGCTTTCGCCATACTGCTCTTTTTGTGCTGCAATTGCTTCTTTTACTTCTTTATCAGTAACTTTATATTCACTTTCAATCGCTTGCTGAAGAATTAGGTTTTCAACAACGCGGATGCCGATCGCATCTTTCATTTCATCATATAGATCTGCTTTTGTAATATCTCCATTTTTAGAAGTTGCAATAATTTCATCGTCAGCTGCGTTTTTATCACTGCACGCTGAGAGTGCAAGGACGGATGCGGCCATTGTTAGTGCTAAAACAGTTTTTTTCATTTTAGATTCTCCTCTAACTTTTATGTACAACAGTAGACACCACTATATCATAAAAACGCTTTTAAAACAAAAAGGTTCCCTTTGGACAATCTGCCTATAAAGGGCTCAAGCATAGCGCATAGGATACATATAGAGAGAGGAGGTGCTCCTATGAGCGGATATAACCAAGGTTCATCAGGATTTGCGTTGATTGTTGTATTGTTTATTCTATTAATCATTGTTGGTGCAGCCTACTTGTATTAATTAGAGAAAAGCTCCTGGCGTTTGGCGCCTAGGGTATCAATGATGAAAAAAGTCCATTTTCCCGAAAAAGGGTTAATGGACTTTTTTTAATAGAAAAGTATAAGTTTTTTCCTAACTGGTACATAAGTAAACCGGAAAGTTCGCCTGACCGTTACTGTTTTGCTTTTAGAGGGATTAAGATCCATCCCGCTCTGGTGAGTGAAGCATACTCGCGCTGCTCTTATACTTTTAACAGAATTTCGACGTAAAATGACAAAATTAATATTGTGACGAGAACGTTTACGGTCCTGTATATTTTTGGCTGCTTCTCTTCAGGAATTTCCCTTGATTCGCAAAGCGCATATGTCATTTTATTGATCTGGAACAAATAGAATAATGAGAACAGAATTGTAATAACAAGGATCAAGTCTATTCCTCCTCTTTAGCTTGCCAAGGTAATCATAGCAGAAGTCCTAATAAAATGAAATTATTTTTCCTCTGCAGCATAGACAGGAATTTTAAGTTTGTCGATATCGTTCTTCGGGCTGACAGGAATCATTTCATCAAAGGGGTCGTCATAGGATTCTTTGATGTTGGTAAAACCGCGTTCAAATATCTCCATGAAATCTTCACCGTAAATGTTTCGAACAACAGACATAACTTCAAGGAATTCAGGGAATTTCCCGTAAAGATCTTTGATAGGCAGAGAGCCTTCCAGGATGCCATGCTTGGAGTTATGGTAATTCTCATTCATCTCAAGTAACAGTTTTTCTCCTTTTTCAGTAACGGCAACATATGTATTCCGTCGGTCATCATCTTTTTTATAAAACTGTATAAATTCACGTTCTTCCAGCTTCTTCGAAAAGTTGAAAGCGGTTGAAACATGCATGACACCAAATTTAGCAATGTCAGAAATGGTGGCACCTTGAAGATGGTAAGAAATCCATAAAATATGATGCTCATTAATATTTAAGTCATAAGGTTTTATCCACTGTTGCCAATCTTTTTCTACAGCCTTCCAAAGTGCCTTAGACAACTGTGCAACCCTTTGGCTGAAAATCATTGCTTCTTTTGGAGAATACTTTTGTTCTGACATTGGACACACCTTCTTTCTCTATTTTCCCGCTTCTTTTATTATAGCAGGAAAGCAAAGAAGAAAAAAGTAAGAATTGCAAAAAGACTTTCAACTTGGAGGTGGTATTGTAGAATAATAGGGAGATGAAAAAAGGAACACAGTCGTTTCCACGTGCGAAAACCTATAAAATATAGGCTATCTGTGGAAATCTGACTGCGTTCCTTTGATGTGAATCGGTTGGGATCTTAAATTTATTTTTGCTGTGCTGCGATAGCCTGTTCGAGTTCCTCAAGGGCGGTTTGGATGGCGCTAATTTCTTTTTCCATCCGTTCTTTATTCGATTCCGTTGATTGTTGCCATTTTTCTACGGAACCTTTAATTCCATCGATTGCTGTCGGCACAGTTTCTTTTGCTTCTTTTGATAGATGGGAGATGGATTCTTTCAAATCATCAACTTTCACTTTCACGTCTTTAAACATTACTTTCATGTCGCGTGAGGCGCTTTTGACGGATGTACGAAGTTGGCTTCCCGATTGGGGAGTTGAATACAATACCGTAACAGCAGCAGCAACTGAACCTGCCGCGAGTCCGATGAAAAATGTAGATGCTTTCATTGCGTAAGGCACTCCTTCCTGTTGTCAATAGTATTCCTTGCTCTGGTTTAATTAAAACATGTTAAAGGTATCTGAGCAATAAAGAAAAGCGCAAGCGGCCTGTTTAGACGCTGAAAACGGGGCATTAAAAAAGCTTTCCTTATGTAGACGGAAAGCTTTGATTATAATTTCAGTTGGATAATACAGTTTTAAATGAGGATCGTCTGATCAAACCCGTTACAATCGGATAAATAATGAAAAATGCTATTCCATTCATCGCAACAGCTGGAAGTACAACTGTCAAGAATAAACCCGTGAACGGTAGATCTGCTCCGAGAAGGAAAATAGCGATTGAAAGGAAGATACTTCCCGACAATACAGTTCCAATCCCTGCGATAACAGTAGAGGCAATCAAATTGCCTGCAACTTTTTTAAATGTGATAATAACAGCATAGATTACAAATGCAGTAATGAATTTATCAATAACATTCGGAATAAAACCGCCCGGGAAGCTAGAAAAAATCCCTGATATAATGCCTGTTGTCCCAGCAAGTAAAAATACATTACGTACTTGGGGAAACAGCAATATGCCGATAAACATCATCGTCAACATGAAATCAGGTTTCATTCCACCGTTATATCCGGGAATAACTAAGTACAACGCAGCACCTACAGCAATTAATAAAGACATTAACACAAGATTTTTCGTATTCAATTCTCATCTCTCCTCAGCTCGTCTGGTATTTTAAGTTTCTCCTGACGTATCCTCATGATCGGCAGCGAAAAACTTATTACGAATCTTACACTGAATTCAGATAGTTGGCAAGCTTAATTTTTCAGCTTCACACGGATGCCTGCTGCAATTTCTTGAATACGTTCTGCACTTGATTCCCATTCCTGTGTTATAAATGTCGGCTGGAATCCATCTGTTTCATCATAACGCGGGATGAAATGCAAGTGGAAATGGAACACAGCTTGCCCTGCAGAAGCACCATTATTTTGCAGTAAATTCATTCCGGCAGGTTTGAATTCATCTTTCAATGCATTGGCAATTTTAGGCACGACTGAAAACAGGCGTGATGATTCTTCTTCAGTTAACTCATAGACGTTTTCATGATGTTTTTTTGGGATGAGAAGGACATGCCCCTTCGTTACAGGCATAATATCCATGAAAGCGAGCACGTGCTCATCTTCATAGATTGTTGCGCTTGGGATAGACCCTTCAATGATTTTACAAAAAATACATGCAGTCATTTCAACACTCCTTTTCATGAATGGGACAAGTGTAGCATATTTTAAAATATATATGAGTCAAGTTTATAATTGTTCCCATACATGAGGAATGAATTAGAAATCCTGCTAATACCGCTACGACGCTTTGTGGATGCCTCCCGCGATAAGCCGGAAAGAAGAGCACTTGGGAGGGATTGAACTGCATCCCTCCTTAGTCTTATCGCTCCGGCTACCACGAAGTCGCGCCTTCGCTGGATTGAGATAGCGCATTTCGTTTTCGGGGATGGGACCTGCAACCTGGAGTACCATAAATCGATTGAATGTGATCAACGAATTGTCCAATACATGAGGAATGAATTAGAAATCCTACTAATATCGCTTCGGCGCTTTGTGGATGCCTCCCGCGATAAGCCGGAAAGAAGATCACTTGGGAGGGATTGAACTGCATCCCTCCTTGCTCTTATCGCTCCGGCTACCACGAAGTCGCGTCTTCGCTGGATGGTCTGTTTGAGACAGATTATATCGTTAGCTGAGATGAAATCTGCAACCTGGCGTGTTTCTTTCTTGAATCTATTTATATATGTTGAACTATTGAATCCGGTGTTAAATTGGGCGAAGGCGCCTATTCGATGCCAGTTGCTGACACCGGGTAGCCGAACCCATAAGACTGGCGGCGAAGCTGCTTGGCTTATGGGAAGCCGCTGAAATAGTTCTTTTTTTTAGTAAGAACTAGTTGATTGTAGTGGAGAGCGGCGACTCCAGCGGGAACAGCGCGAGCTGAAGACCCCGCAGGAACGCAGTGACGAGGAGGCTGAAGCCGTGCCCGCGGAAAGCGTCCGCTCGGAATGGAAATCAACAAGATTGAAGGAAATCGTACTTTTTCAGTACCCTTACTTATGGCGGAAGGCATCCCCTAGCGCCGTAGGGGTTCAATGGAATTCTATATTTCAATTTATACAGTATCAACTAGTAATCACATTATAATCTCAGCATATACATCTCAAAAACACATTACTCATAAATAATGAACACCCAAGCGTATTTGTAAGGAAATTCTTACTTCAACTTATAAAGGTCGTAAGAAGTAGAAAGCTTTTTGATGCGTTTTTTGCTAAAATGATGAATAGAAGAATGGAGGATGGATATGGAAATTCTCGAATTGAAAGATGTCTCAGGCGGCTATACACGCAAGCCCGTCCTGCATGACTTATCGTTTAACATCGGACCTGGAGAATTGGTGGGTCTGATTGGATTGAATGGAGCGGGGAAAAGTACGACGATTAAACATATTATCGGACTGATGAATCCCCATAGCGGAGAAATACGTGTCAACGGGGGAACATTCAGTGAAGATCCCGAAAAATATAGACAAGCGTTCACCTACATCCCTGAAACACCTATTCTCTATGAAGAATTGACCCTCAAGGAACATCTAGAGCTCACAGCGATGGCGTATGGCCTTGACAAAGAAATATTTGAAGCGCGTTCGGATGAGTTGTTACGGGAATTCCGGATGGAAAAGCGATTAAACTGGTTCCCTGCTCACTTTTCGAAAGGAATGCGTCAGAAAGTAATGATTATGTGTGCTTTTCTAGTGAATCCCTCTTTGTATATTATCGATGAACCATTTGTCGGACTAGATCCTATCGGCATCAAATCTCTTTTGGAGCAGATGACGGAAAGAACAGCAAACGGAGCTTCCATCCTCATGTCGACGCACGTATTGCCGACTGCGGAAAAACATTGCGACAGGATTATTTTGCTGCACGAAGGACGGGTGCGGGCAGAAGGAACGATGGATGACTTAAGAAAGGCATTCGGACGTCCTGGGGCATCACTGGATGACTTGTATATAGCGATGACAGAGGAATATGACAATGAACAATTTGCGTGAGATATGGGGGGCGCGGTTCGTCCATTATATAACCGAGCTCCAAAAGTATTTAAAATATGTGTTTACAGGCCATTTGGCAATCGTTCTTGTCTTCACAATTGGTGCGGGCGCTTATACGTACAGTGAGTGGCTGAAGGAAGTACCGGCAGATTTTCCAGCCGCTCTCCTGACAGCTGTCATACTTGGGGCGACGCTCGCCTACTCACCGCCTGTAACACTATTGAAACCCGCGGACACAGTTTATTTCTTGCCGCTTGAAAAGAAACTTGTTACTTATATGAAACGATCTTTAAGTTGGAGCTTCTTCTCACAACTGCCATTGCCTTTTCTTCTCTATATTGTGGCATTGCCCTTATTAGCTGCTACAGGGTCAGGAACGAAGCTGGAGTACATCGGCATCGCGATTTTTATGCTACTTATCAAATGGCTCTTCATTGAATCGGAATATAATTTCAGACATGCTCTCGACGGAGAAAAAATTTGGCTCGACAGGATTGTTCGCTTTTTATTGGCGGGTTCGATTATTTACGTCGGCCTTGTGGGAAGCCCTATCATTCTACCGATTATCGGTGTAGTTATCGGATTGTACACGATCCATTGGCGTAAAAAAAGAATGGAAAAACCTTTTCCTTACGATCATTTCATTGCACTCGAACAAAACCGGATGATGCGTTTTTACCGATTTGCAAACTATTTCACAGACGTTCCGCATTTGAAGGGATCTGTAAGTAGAAGAGGCTGGTTAGGATTTTTGATGGGCTCACCTCACTTCGGCAAGACTGCAGCGCAAATCTATCTGATAAGACGGACATTTATTCGGACGGATGATATTTTCTGGTTATGGACGAGGCTAACTGCCTTATCTGCACTCGGAGCGCTATTCATTCCATTCCCAATAGTTGTCTTCATTTTTGCAGGTGCGCTCGCCTTTGCGTCTGCGATTCAACTTATCCATGCATTACGTGCAGGAGACGAATTTCGGATGGATATGCTGTTTCCAGAAAAGGAAGACACGCGTCCAGCTGCGATTAAAAAAACCGTTCGTACAGTGCAATGGATTCAGGCAGCAGTAGTTGCATGTGCGGCATTATACCTTTACGGAATGTCTGTCATACCTCTCCTTGCAGGTGTGGTCATCCTTATTATCTCCGAAGCTACGATCAGATTGACAGGGGAAAAGAAGGAATACGAATAAAAAAGCGATCCCGTTTGCAGTCAATTGCAGACGGGATATTTCTGTTATAGAGGTTGAAGTATTGAACGCGCTATCTAAACTGAGCGAAGGCAATATTTATGTCGGCTTATCGTTGAATATGCATAAATATAAAAATAGAATATTCGAAAAAACCTTGCAACTTATCCTTGAAATTAGATATACTAAATAAAAGGCATCAGGGGTGAGAGTGATGGAGAACAATTATTCATATGCCGAGTTTTTGAAAGCCGTAGGGAAAAACAGCTCCTCGCTTCAAGCGGAAAAACTGTTAAATGAAATTTATTTGGATCTTTTTTTGAAACATATACACAGAGAGCAGACAAAGAAACGACTGATCGATTTGATTGATTTGGCACTTGACTGTAAGGATGAAAGCGCATTCCTTATGTATTCCGAAAGACTTGCCAAACTTGAAGAGAATGATTGAAAAGCGAAAGAACGCTGCATGTTGAATAGACATGCGGTGTTTTTTTGCGTACTAAAAGAAGGAAAAAGATAGTGAAAAAACGTACGTTCGCTTTTTGCTCGTCAAAAGTTGGGTAAAGTGATAAGATAGATGCAACTCATATAGGAGGGACTTCCGATGGTCCAAAAATTTAATTTGCAAGCCCCTTATACACCACAAGGCGATCAGCCTTCCGCAATCGCGCAATTGTTAGAAGGACATAACCGCGGGGAGAAACACCAAACACTACTAGGTGCAACTGGGACCGGGAAAACTTTTACTGTCTCAAACGTATTGACGGAAATTAATAAACCAACACTTGTGATCGCTCACAATAAAACATTGGCAGGTCAATTATACAGTGAATTTAAAGAGTTCTTTCCTGACAATGCAGTTGAATACTTTGTCAGTTTTTATGACTATTATCAACCGGAAGCATATATTGCGCATACCGACACTTTCATCGAAAAAGATTCAAGTATTAACGACGAAATTGATAAGTTGCGCCACTCTGCCACGTCTTCCTTATTTGAAAGGAATGATGTGCTCATTGTTGCATCCGTCTCATGTATTTACGGTCTTGGTTCGCCGGAGGAGTATAGCGCGCACGTTGTATCCCTCCGTCCTGGGATGGAGATTGGACGCAATGAACTACTGCGCAGATTTGTGGATATTCAATATGAAAGAAATGATATTAGTTTCACTCGCGGCACCTTCCGTGTACGGGGCGATGTTGTCGAACTTCTGCCAGCGTCCCAAGATGAACAATGTCTTCGCATAGAGTTTTTCGGCGATGAAATCGAACGAATCCGTGAAGTGGATTCACTGACAGGTGAAATCCTTGGTGAACGTGAACATGTCGCCATATTCCCCGCATCTCACTTTGTTACGCGGGAAGAAAAAATGATAAAAGCTATAGAAAATATTGAAATTGAACTAGAAGAACGGTTGAAGGAATTTCGCGCTCAGGACAAGCTTTTGGAAGCGCAGCGTCTGGAACAGCGGACGCGCTATGATCTTGAAATGATGCGGGAAATGGGTTTTTGTTCCGGTATCGAAAACTATTCCCGCCACTTGACACTTCGTCCAGCCGGGGCCACGCCGTATACGCTTCTCGACTATTTTCCGGACGACTTCCTTGTCATTGTCGATGAAAGTCACGTTTCGCTACCCCAGATACGCGGTATGTATAACGGTGACCAAGCGCGGAAAAAAGTGCTTGTGGAACATGGTTTCCGTCTACCGTCAGCTCTTGATAATAGACCACTAACTTTTGAAGAATTTGAAGATCATGTGCATGAAGCAATTTATGTTTCAGCAACACCTGGTCCTTACGAAATTGAGCATACCCCTGAAATGATTCAACAGATTATTCGCCCGACGGGTCTGCTGGATCCGACGATTGAGGTCAAACCGATTGAAGGGCAGATTGATGATTTAATCGGTCAAATAAGAGAACGGATGAAAAACAATGAACGTGTACTTATTACAACGTTGACGAAAAAGATGTCTGAAGACTTGACCGACTACTTGAAAGAAATCGGGATAAAAGTACAATATCTACATTCTGAAATTAAGACACTTGAACGAATTGAAATCATTCGGGAATTACGGAAGGGCACATATGACGTTCTCGTCGGCATTAACTTGCTAAGGGAAGGAATTGACATTCCGGAAGTATCACTGGTTGTGATTTTGGATGCGGATAAGGAAGGGTTTCTACGTTCAGAAAGGGCACTCATCCAAACGATGGGCCGTGCAGCCCGTAACTCCAATGGCCATGTTATTTTGTATGCAGACCGTATGACAGATTCTATGACGAAAGCGATAGGGGAAACACAGCGTCGGCGTGAAATACAGAAAGAATATAATCTGAAACATGGCATTACACCAACAACCATTAAAAAAGAAATCCGCGATGTGATACGTGCAACGCTGGTTTCAGACGAAGCTATTTCTTATTTGGAAAAAGTGACAGAAGGCAAGAAGTTGACGAAAGACGAAAAAACTACCCTGCTAGCAACTCTGGAAAAAGAGATGAAAGAAGCAGCGAAGGCACTAGACTTCGAACGAGCTGCTGAATTGAGGGATACAATCCTGGAATTGAAGTCGGAAAGGTAGGACGTTATGAAAAATAAAGAAATAATCATACAAGGCGCTCGGGCGCATAACTTGAAAAATATTAACGTAAATATTCCACGTGACAAACTGGTCGTCATGACAGGTCTGTCGGGTTCCGGCAAATCTTCGCTCGCTTTCGATACAATCTATGCGGAAGGGCAGCGGAGGTATGTTGAATCACTTTCCTCGTATGCTCGGCAGTTTTTGGGCCAGATGGACAAGCCAGACGTCGATGTTATCGAAGGGCTGTCCCCCGCGATTTCAATTGACCAGAAAACAACAAGCCGCAATCCGCGTTCTACTGTTGGGACTGCGACGGAAATTTATGACTATCTCCGTCTTCTATATGCGCGTGTAGGTAAGCCGATTTGTCCAATTCACGGAATAGAAATTTCATCGCAGACAATTGAGCAAATGGTTGACCGTCTGATGAAATTACCGGATCGAACGCGTATTCAAGTGCTGGCACCAATTGTATCGGGACGAAAAGGAACACATGTGAAATTGATTGAAGACATTAAGAAACAAGGATATGTGCGAATTCGTGTAAACGGGGAAATCCTCGATTTGGACGATAATATCGAATTGAACAAAAATAAGAAGCATACAATAGAAGTCGTAATCGATCGAATTGTTATGAAAGCAGACATTGCGCCACGCCTGAGTGATTCACTTGAATCGGCTCTTCGTCTTGCGGAAGGAACAGTTTTAGTTGACGTTATGGATGGGGAAGAAATTCTGTTCAGCGAGCACCATGCTTGCCCATTATGCGGTTTTTCAATTGGTGAATTGGAACCGAGAATGTTTTCATTCAATAGTCCATTTGGTGCTTGCCAGGAATGTGATGGACTGGGGACAAAGCAAGAAGTAGACCCCGATTTAGTCATACCGAATCCTGAACTGTCACTGAAGGATCATGCGATTGCCCCGTGGGAGCCGACAAGCTCTCAATACTACCCTGAATTATTAAAAACAGTAGCCCAACATTTCAATATTTCCATGGACGTACCGGTAAGTGAACTGCCGGACGATGAACTCGATAAATTACTGAATGGCTCGAAAGACGAAAAAATCCGATTCCGTTATACAAACGAATTCGGTGGTACACGTGATAGCAACATTTATTTTGAAGGCGTTTTAGCAAATGTGGAAAGACGTTTTAAAGAAACGTCCTCAGATTATATCCGTGAGCAGATGGAAAAGTATATGTCGCAGCGGCCATGTCCAACATGCGCCGGCTATCGCTTGAAAGAAGAGTCGCTTGCTGTCAAAGTGAATGGCGTCCATATCGGGAAAGTGACGGAACTCTCTATTACTGAAGCGGATATGTTCTTTAAAAACCTTGTACTATCCGAAAAGGATACACAAATTGCGACGCTGATTTTACGTGAAATTGAAGAACGCCTTGGATTTCTTATAAACGTCGGTCTTGATTATTTATCGTTAGCGAGAGCGGCAGGAACACTTTCTGGTGGTGAAGCGCAACGAATTCGATTAGCGACACAAATTGGTTCAAGATTGACCGGTGTTCTTTACATTTTGGATGAACCGTCGATTGGCCTTCACCAACGGGATAACGACCGACTTATCGACACGTTGAAAAGTATGCGGGATATAGGCAATACACTGATCGTTGTTGAACATGATGAAGATACAATGATGGCAGCTGATTACTTGATTGATATAGGACCAGGTGCCGGTATGGCAGGTGGGGAAATCGTCTCCGCAGGTACTCCGGAACAAGTTATGAATGATCCTAAATCGCTGACAGGCCAATATTTAAGCGGCAAGAAGTTTATTCAGCTTCCATTGGAACGGCGCAAGCCGGATGGTCGGAAAATAGTAATTAAAGGCGCATCTGAAAATAACTTAAAAAACGTGAATGTTGATATTCCGCTTGGTCAATTTATAGCGGTAACAGGCGTCTCTGGTTCGGGGAAAAGCACACTGGTCAATCAAGTCCTTTACAAAGTGCTTGCGCAAAAATTGAATCGCTCAAAGCAAAAGCCAGGCCAATATAAATCGGTAACAGGTCTTGAAGAACTTGAAAAAGTCATTGAAATCGATCAGTCCCCAATCGGACGTACACCGAGATCAAATCCAGCGACCTATACGGGCATGTTCGATGACGTGCGGGATGTGTTTGCTTCCACAAACGAAGCAAAGGTCCGCGGTTACAAAAAGGGCCGCTTCAGCTTTAACGTCAAAGGCGGCCGTTGTGAAGCCTGTCGAGGC
Organism: Sporosarcina sp. FSL K6-1508; assembly: GCF_038007465.1. Classification (NCBI taxonomy): domain Bacteria; kingdom Bacillati; phylum Bacillota; class Bacilli; order Caryophanales; family Caryophanaceae; genus Sporosarcina; species Sporosarcina sp. FSL K6-1508. The sequence continues at coordinate 1,677,716 of NZ_JBBOXF010000001.1, forward strand.
GACGGAATCATTAAAATCGAAATGCACTTCTTGCCGGATGTCTATGTTCCTTGTGAAGTATGTCATGGGAAACGCTACAACCGTGAAACATTGGAAGTCACTTATAAAGGGCAAAACATTGCCGATGTCCTCGCGATGACAGTTGATGACGCTCTTGTGTTTTTTGAAAACATACCCAAGATTAGCCGAAAGCTACAAACGATTGTCGATGTAGGACTGGGTTATATACATCTGGGGCAGCCGGCAACAACATTATCTGGCGGAGAAGCGCAACGGGTGAAACTCGCTTCTGAATTGCATAAACGCTCAAACGGAAAGTCATTTTATATTCTTGATGAACCGACAACAGGTTTGCATGTTCATGATATTGCCAAGCTTCTCATTGTGTTGCAACGATTAGTTGACACGGGAAATACCGTTCTTGTTATTGAACATAATCTAGATGTCATAAAAACCGTTGATCATATTATCGACCTAGGGCCTGAAGGCGGCGATAAAGGGGGACAAATTATCGCGACAGGTACGCCGGAAAAAGTGGCTGAATCGGAAGTTTCATATACTGGCTATTATTTAAAACCAATTCTTGAACGTGAGCGAAAACGAATGGAAATGATAATTGAAGATATTGAAAAAGTTTCTAAATGAAACTTTTTCTGAATCCAACCGTATATATAGGTAGTTATAAAATAACGGAGGAATCCGGATCACCACACTACTAGGAGGCGTAATGATGCAAAATGAACGGAAACGGATTTTAGCAATGCTTGAAAACGGTACAATCACGACCGAGGAAGCATTGACACTTCTAGAAACATTGGGGCAGACGGCTCACGAAGATAATGCAACCGGGACTAAACAGACTACGGAAGATGCACAAAAAACAGAAGAACAATATAGTGAACACAAACAAACTAAAGCGGATCCATTCGAGAAGACCGAGCCCCATGCTGAACACAAAGAGTCGGGCCATCCTTCTATGGACGAATTTCTAGAGGATTTGCGGAAGGATTTTACGAATGTTGGAGACCGGTTTATGCAATTCATGCAAACTGCTGTTCAGAAAGTGAAATCCTTCGACTTTGAATCGCCATTTGGCAATGCCGTTACGTTTACTCATTCAATAGCCAAACCGGCAACTGAAATCGAAGAGATAATTATCGATATCGACAATGGGAAATTGACAATCCATACGGGTGAAACGGAAGACATACGCGCAGACTTTACTGTGAAAATGTATAACAGTGAATCAGAAGAAAAAGCTAAAAGTGATTTCCTTGATAAGTTATTATTTGTAAATGACGAAGGGAAAATAAGGATTTCAAGTGATTTGAAAATGGTTCAAGTAAATGTTGAATTATTTATCCCGAAAAAAGATTACGCAAGAATATCCGCACGTTTGCTGAACGGCTCATTTAAAATGAGAGATGCAGCAGCTGAAACTGTACGTGTTAAGACTGCAAATGGGAAAATTGAAATTGCAGGATTGGCATTTAAAACCGGCGAATTCGAAACAGTGAATGGCTCAATTGGTCTAACTGGCATGACTGGTGCATCAATTGAAGCAGAAACGTTGAACGGCCGCGTATATATTGACGGTGCTGTAAAAGACGTGGAAGCACAATCACTAAACGGACATGTCGTTGTTACGACAACAGACCGGGCAGCAGAAAAAATCGATGCGAAAACGATGAGCGGGTCAGTTGAAATTTATATTCCGGCTGACATTGCCCTTTCTGGTGAAATTGCTTCCAATATGGGGCGATTGGACTTGCAACTTGATGACGTCGACCGAACTGTGGAACAGGAACAACTACTTCAGCGGACAATCCGTTTTAAAAAGAACATCGAGGGAAATGTATCTCCGCTCCACATTTCCGGCGAAGCAAAAACAGGTTCTGTTCTTGTTTGTTATAACGCGAAACATGAATGATAGATGATCAGATAATAAGAAAGGACTGCGCCCCACCGAGTAAAATCGCTGGGGGCGCAGTCCTTTTTAATGGGAATGAAATTGTCGATGGTATTAGCGTATTGTTAGAATATATGCGGAAGTAAATCTTACTTGCAACTTCTATAGCAATGAGAGCTAATCACCTTTTCCCTCGATACACCCATGCAGTTATCGCGAAAGCAATCGCTTTTGCGCATTGCACCCGATAGGCTTTGTTCATTAATAACGCCGCTTCTTCCCGGTGTGTCATAAATCCGCACTCAATGAGCACTGCTGGCATCCGTGTTTCACGTAAGACGGCAAAATCCGCCTTCTTTACACCGCGATCCGCTCGATTACATGCGGTTATAAGTGACTTTTGCATAAGAGAAGCGAGTGTCACAGATTCTTTACTGGCCGCCGGATAAACAAATGTCTCGATACCATTGGCATTGTTCCAGTCATTTCCAAAGGCATTTGCATGGATGGAAGCAAATGCATCTACTTTTAACCTGTTCGCGAGTTTCGTTCGTTCCGACAAAGTGATATCTTCCTGCTCCTTGTGTGAGAAAACCACTGTCATACCTTCCTCAACAAGATATCGTTTAACTAGAATTGCAACAGCGCTGTTGAAACTAAATTCTCGTAGCACGCCATCCGGTGATCTTTTTCCTGCTGTTTCTGGACCATGCCCTGCGTCAATCATTATCGTTGTCAAATCTTTCCCCTCCTTGCTTCTTATATAGAAAAAAGAAGAGAGAAGTGGACAGATTCGGCACTAAATCATTTCATTTGAAAATGGGCATGGTAAAATGGGGCATAGACATTTGGAATAGAGGGAAAAGGGGGCGTATTAATGGCATATGTAACAGTGAAAGATGTTCAGGAAAGGCTTTTTCTTGAGCTTAGTGCAGGAGCAAAAGGTATGGAGCGACAAATACATACTAGTGACATTTCGAGGCCGGGGCTTGAAATGGCAGGTTATTTCAATTACTACTTGGCGGATCGCGTTCAACTTCTTGGCAAAACGGAACTATCTTTTTTCGCAAACCTTAATAAAGAAGAACGGATAGATCGGATGAAGAGGCTTTGTTCAAAAAATACCCCAGCCATCATTGTGGCACACGATATGGACGTACCGGTTGAATTAAGAGAATCCGCTGAAAATAGGGGTATCCCGGTTTTAAGCACAGATATTCCAACAACACGATTTTCCGGTATGCTTACGAATTATCTGAGTGGCAGGCTTGCGCCTATGACAGCAGTCCATGGTGTGCTTGTAGATGTGTATGGGATTGGAATACTGATCACAGGAAAGAGCGGCGTAGGGAAAAGTGAGACAGCATTGGAACTTGTGAAAAGGGGCCATCGACTTGTTGCCGATGACCTTGTAGAAATTAGACAGGTTGCAAAAAATGTGTTGATCGGAAATGCGCCAAAGCTACTTGAACATATGCTCGAAATCCGTGGAGTCGGCATCGTAGATATGATGACACTGTTTGGGGCAAGCGCTGTGAAAAGTGATAAACGGATTCTGATTGTCGTCGATCTTGAGTTATGGGACCCAGATAAGATATATGATCGACTCGGTCTCGATGAAGAAAAGATGAAAATCGTGGATTCAGAATTGACGAAGCTGACTGTGCCCGTTCGTCCAGGACGTAACTTATCTGTCATTATCGAGGTCGCGGCAATGGATTATCGAATGAAAAAACTAGGTATCAATGCGGCAGAGGAATTTTCGAAAAAACTTAGTGCTCAAATCGAAGGAAATCCAAATTAAATGATTGATGGAGAAAGGAAAGGTTGAACCATGTTTGATTTACTGGCAATAAACCCTATCGCATTTTCGCTTGGATCACTTGAAGTCAGGTGGTACGGGATTATAATTGCGCTTGGAATTGTTCTTGCATTCTTTGTCGTTCAAAAGGAAATGGTGAAGCGTGGAATGCATCCGGACTTTTTGACGGATTTGCTCATTTGGGCTGTTCCAATCTCAATTATTAGTGCAAGAATCTATTATGTAATTTTCTCATGGGACTTTTATAAAGATCACCCAGGACAGATTATACAAATCTGGGAAGGCGGCATCGCGATTCATGGGGCATTGATTGGGGCCTTCATCACAACATATGTTTACACAAAACGCAGGGGGATTTCATTCTGGAAAACAGTTGATATTGCAGCAGCAGGGCTTTTAATCGGTCAGATTATCGGTCGCTGGGGCAATTTCATGAATCAGGAGGCACATGGCGGGCCTGTTTCTGAAAAGTTCCTTGAAACAACAATCATTCCGGATTGGATCATGAATCAGATGACGATTGAAGGCGTGACGTATCATCCGACATTCCTTTATGAATCGATGTGGAATATTGTAGGGCTGATCATAATTATTTTGTTGCGTAAGGTGAACTTGAAGCGCGGCGAAATGTTTCTTTTTTACCTTGTCTGGTATTCAGCAGGGCGCTTCTTCATCGAGGGGATGCGAACGGATAGCTTATATGTTATCGGTGAACTTCGAGCGGCTCAACTCATATCGGTCGTGACTATCATTGCGGCGATAGCGATATTCGTAGTGAGAAGGTTTGTACAGAAAAACGATGTGAACTATCAAGATAAATAAAAAGGGGCTTGGGGAATGGGGACGCTTCAGAATGGATTAAAGGCTGGGCTTCGGACGACATGGACGCTTGGGAAGATCATTTTTCCAATTACGGTACTTGTCGTCATATTGCAGCATACGCCTGTGTTGCCGTGGCTTATTAAACTTGTTGCACCGTTTATGGGGTTATTCGGTCTAAGCGGAGAAGCTGCGATTCCGTTAGTGCTTGGGAATGCACTCAATTTATATGCAGGAATAGCTGGCATTTTATCATTGGAATTGACTGTGAAGGAAGTATTCATAATTGCCGTCATGTTGTCATTTTCACATAATCTATTCATTGAAACAGGCGTTGCTTTGAAAGTCGGCGTGAAGTTATGGATTGTGCTTCTTGTGCGTTTTGGTCTTGCAGCTATGTCAGGGATTGTTATTAACCTGATGTGGAAAGGCGGAGGGGAGACAGCACATTACGGCATGGCGCCGAAAATTACGGATATACCGGATGGTTGGCTGGAAATCGGGTTGCTAGGTGTGCAGAAAGCGTCATTTGGCGTTCTGCAGCTAGCCTTAATCGTTATACCACTTATGATTATTGTACAGATTCTGAAAGACCGCAATTACTTGCAGAAGTTTTCAGAGAAACTGGCGCCCTTCACAAAAGTAATCGGTGTACAATCGAATACTTCGATGACACTTGTTGCCGGTCTGGTCATCGGACTCGCTTATGGGGCGGGCGTTATGATTCAGGCGGTGCAGGAAGACGGCGTGAGCAAAAAAGATGCGACTCTTGCATTCATATTCCTCGTTGCATGTCATGCAGTCATTGAAGACACACTAATCTTTATCCCGCTAGGCATTCCCATTCTGCCACTACTGATTATCCGTATCGTAACAGCATTCGTGCTGACAATTGTGGTCGCTTATATCTGGAAACGGTCTGAACAACAGAAAGAGAAGGGAGTTACGATTGCAGATGGTTAAACCAATTACTGCACTATTATTTGATTTTGACGGAACATTGCTCGATACGAACGAATTGATCATCCAAACTTTCCAATATGTACTCGGAACTCATTATCCGGGGAAGTATGAGCGAATCGATATACTTCCATTTCTTGGACCCACGCTACATGAATCATTCAGTTCGGTTGATCCTGAAAACACGGAGGAGCTTATTGAAGAATACAGAGCGTGGAATAAATCAATGCATGATGAACTTTCAAGCGAGTTTGACGGTGTGTCTGAAACGTTGAGGTTGCTGAAGACAGCGGGCATGAAAATGGCGATTGTCTCTACAAAGAGAAACGAAATGGTTATGAAAGGGCTAGGGCTGTTAGATGCAGAAGGGGTTTTTGATGAAATCATAGGAATGGACGATGTAACGAAAACCAAGCCGGATCCCGAGCCGATTTTACTAGCACTCGAACGATTAGGCGTCTCCGCGGATGAAGCTCTGATGATTGGGGACAATTACCATGATATAGTAGGCGGTCAAAATGCAGGTGTGCGTACAGCTGGAGTCGCTTGGTCCGCAAAAGGAGAAGCCTTTTTACAAACATTCAACCCGGATTACATGTTGCAACATATTTCGGATTTGCTGCAATTGGTCAAAGGAGAAACAGTTTGAGGCGTACTGAAAGGCATCCCGCAAAAGGGGGAGCGAATTCACTCTGGCACATCTACAAGACTGTCCCTTTTTTCAAAGTGGCAAAAAACTTTACGGTCATCCAAATTTCAAGGTACACACCTTTCATCCCGATGAAGAACTTTTTGTTCCGCACTTTTCTGAAAATGGAAATCGGACATAAGGCATCTTTCGCGCTCATGGTCATGCCGGATGTCATGTTCCCAGAACGAATAAAAGTCGGAGACAATTCAATCATTGGTTTTAATACGACGATACTTGCGCATGAATACTTAATAGATGAGTATCGTATAGGAGATGTCGTTATTGGTAAAGACGTATTAATCGGAGCAAATACGACGATTCTTCCAGGGGTCGAAATTGGGGATGGAGCGATCGTTTCCGCAGCGTCCCTTGTGAATTGTGATATTCCACCGGGCGTGTTTGCTGGTGGGAATCCGGTTAAGATCATCTTTACGCAAGAGCAGATGGTTGAGCGGCAACAAAAAAATGAAAACGAATAGCGCCGGCGTATCTTATGGTATAATAGGGAACAATACGGGAAGGAACGTACTTTGCGTTCCTTCTTATTTTTTCGGGGGAATATGATTGGATAATCTACGTAAGAAGCATGATAAAAAAGTCATTTCGTTCATTCCAGACGGTGAATTTTATTATAATAAAGCAATTCAGGCGATGCAACGCGACCGTTTTGAAGATGCACAAAGGTATTTGAAAAGGGCAACTGAACTAAGCCCTGAAGATCCTAAAATCCTTATGGAATATGGTGTGCTCGTCATGGAAGAGGGGCGTTTTGAGGATGCACATGAACTGCTCATGACTGCCAACGCACTAGCTCCTGCTGAAGAAGAAATTATTTTTTATTTGGCGGAAGTACATGCCCATTTAGGGATGTTAAGAGATGCGAAAATGTACGCTGAAAAGTATGTGCTGCTTGATCCGGATGGTCCATTCGCTGATGATTCGATGGAAATCATTGATTTCGCGGAGCAGGAAGAATCATTTAATGATGACGAAATGCCGGACGGTGAAGTGTATTTTCTTCAGGAAAAAGCGCGCCGACTAATGGAATCCGGGGATTTTAAGGCTGCTGTTGAATTGCTTGAAGCAATTATTGTTGACTATCCAGACTTTTGGGCTGCCTACAATAATTTGGCGCTTGCCTACTTTTATATTGGCGAAAACGGGCGTGCTAGTGAGTTGCTTCATGATGTCTTAGCGCGCAATAAAGGAAATATCCATGCACTTTGTAATCTTGCGGTCTTTTATTATTATGAAAAGAAAGAAGAAGAATTAGAATCCCTGCTTGCATTACTCGTGAAGATTAAACCCTATCAAATTGAAAATCGTTATAAACTTGGTGCAACATTTGCGCTCATCGGCAGGCATAAAGAAGCTTATAACTGGCTTAGAAGTCTTCAAAAAAGAGGGTTTGACGGGGATACCGGCTATTATTTCTGGCTGTCCCATTCCGCTTACTTTTCCGGACATGAAACAGTTGCTCGTGAAGCATATGCCAGGTTGGTTGAACTGGACCCGACGAAGATTGGGTATGAGCCATGGAAAGATGTCCAAGAGATGATTAAGTCCGACTCACTAGAGCAGGATCGAGAGTTTTTACTGAGCAAAATCACGAATACCTACAGAAGCGAGAGGATGTTCGGCTTTTACCTTCTGGGTAAGTCGGGTCATAAGCAGGAAATAATTTCTCATCCATCCTATATAGAAATCGAAAAATTAAGTGATTATGAGCGACTCTTTTTGGCGAGTGGCCTTGATTATGAGTTCATGCCCGAGACCAATTTTGATAAGTCTTTTATGCGTGCGCTTGAAACGACAGACTTGCTCTATGCCAAATATTGTCCGTTAGACAAACAAGCGTCACATCTTTTCCAAATGTGGTTCACGCTGTGCGAAACGGCACTAAGTCGTTCCTATCTATTTAGAAATCCGGCTGCACTTGCAGCAGCGGCAGATTATATGTTCCAGTCATCGCGCTATCCGGATGTGACAAAAAAAGCGATTGCCAAGGAATTCAATATTTCAGTCCCGACGCTGACAAAGTACGTCGGTGAATTAATTGAGTACTTGCCCCAATTCGATGCTTAATGTCTTACGCTTTCTTCTGAGATAAGAAAGTATAAGTTTTTTGACTTAGAATAGTGTCTGGAAGGCGCCTTACGCTTTTCTTTACAAGCAGGAAAGTTGAATGGCACATAGGAATCCTATACGATTTAGTGTGTAAATGTTGTGGAGGAGGAAGTTCACATGACAACTGAAAAAATCTATGATGTCATAATTATTGGTGCCGGCCCTGCGGGGATGACGGCTGCTGTCTATACATCTCGCGGTAATCTTTCAACGCTAATGCTTGAACGAGGAATTCCGGGTGGACAAATGGCGAATACGGAAGAGATTGAAAACTATCCTGGATTTGAACATATATTAGGTCCGGATCTTTCTACAAAAATGTTCGATCATGCCAAAAAGTTTGGTGCAGAATATGCGTATGGCGATGTAACTGACGTTATTGACGGCGAAATGTACAAGACGATTGTCGTCGGAGACAAAGAATATAAAGCACGTGCGATCATTATTACGACAGGTGCCGAATACAAGAAGATGGGTATTCCGGGAGAGGCTGAACTTACTGGCCGTGGCGTCAGCTATTGTGCAGTGTGTGACGGTGCATTCTTCCGTAAGAAAGAACTCGTTGTTGTAGGTGGCGGTGATTCTGCAGTAGAAGAAGGAGCCTATTTGACGCGATTTGCGGATAAGGTGACAATCGTTCATCGCCGTGATGAATTGCGTGCGCAAAAAATCCTTCAAGATCGTGCATTTGCAAACAGTAAAATTGAATTCATCTGGAATTCCTCTGTCAAAGAAGTAAACGCTGAAAACGGAAAAGTTGGTTCAGTTACACTTGTTTCAACTGTCGACGGTTCGGAAAGAGTGTTTGAAACGGATGGCATGTTTGTTTATATCGGAATGGATCCGTTAACAGCTCCGTTTGCTAAACTTGGAATTCTTGACGAAAACGGTTATATTGCAACAAATGAAATCATGGAAACATCCGTACCTGGTATTTATGCCGCAGGCGATGTACGTGAGAAGTTATTGCGTCAAGTTGTGACAGCTACAGGAGACGGCAGTATCGCTGCACAGGCCGTACAGAAATACGTTGAAGAGTTAATGGAGAAATTAGGCGCAGAGGCTTAATGGATTTTAACGCAACCTTAATCTGCCTGTAACAGGAATGCAATGTCAAAAGGGTATAGTAAAAGTATCAATTGACCCCCCCTTTTGATAAAGCAAATTTAAAAAGGCTATCTACCGGTACAATCTGGTAGATAGCCTTCTTTTTTTGTCGTTTTACACTGATACGATGTATAATAGGTATATGCATTCATAAAAAGTGGGGATGACAAATGCAAAGAATCGTAAATTTACTTGTAGTAAAAGATAATCATGTTTTATTATTAAAAAAACCTCGTCGTGACTGGTATGTAGCGCCGGGTGGGAAAATGGATCCTGGTGAATCGATTTTAGAGACGGCAGTCAGGGAATTTACAGAGGAAACCGGTGCTGTTCCGATTGATCCTTCTCTGAAAGGCGTTTACACGATGGTGATCATGGATGAAAATGGAGAGAATGTGAAAAACGAGTGGATGCTCCACACATTCATAGCTTTTGACTTGGCTGGAGAACCGTTTGAAACGACTACTGAAGGGGTGTTGGAATGGCATCCTGTCGACAGCTTACAGACACTTCCTATGGCCGAAGGAGATCGTACGAACTTACTGTTTGCAGTATCTCGCCCAGGTATTCAATATGGCACTTTCTTTTATACGGAAGAATTTAAGCTGTTGAAAGAAAAAATTCAGAACCCTGCGGAAGGTGATAATCAATGACGGAAATTGAGACACCGAATAGCGATGTTGAACTAGTCATCATTACAGGGATGTCAGGCGCGGGCAAAACAGTTGCTATGCAAAGCTTCGAAGACCTCGGCTTCTATTGTATCGATAATCTGCCTCCGGAGTTGTTAGTCACATTTCTTGATTTGATGATGAAATCGGAGAATCGGATGAGAAGGATTGCAGCTGTCATGGATACGCGGGGAGGCGACCTTTTCGATTCGCTAATTGGAGCACTAGACAATCTGTTGCGTATGGAAGGTGTAGTGACTCGGATTTTGTTTCTCGATTCTGACGATGCGACACTTGTCAGGCGCTATAAAGAGACAAGACGGTCCCATCCGCTTTCCGGTGGCGGTATGCCATTGGCGGGCATAAAGAAAGAACGACTGCTACTGTCAGAGATGAAAGGCCGTGCACGCTCAATCTATAATACCTCCGGACTTAAACCGAGAGCATTGCGGGAGAAAATCATGTCCGAGTTTTCATCCAAAGGTGATTCAGGTTTTACAGTGAACTTCATATCCTTCGGTTTTAAACACGGAATGCCGATTGATGCAGATGTCGTATTTGATATTCGATTTTTGCCAAACCCCTTCTATATCGAAGAATTAAAACCGAAAACTGGCCTGGACAAGGAAGTTTACGATTATGTGCTTAAGTGGAGTGACACGCAAATTCTTATCGAAAAGTTAACGGATTTGTTCAAGTTTCTTATCCCCCAATATAAAAATGAGGGTAAGTCGCAAGTTGTCATAGCGTTCGGTTGTACCGGCGGGCAACATAGATCCGTAACACTCGCTGAATTTTTCGGAGCACGTTTCAAAGATGAATACCGAACTTTCATTACCCATAGGGATACTGAAAAAAGAAAGGATTGACGCTATGCCGCAATCGGAGAATGTTAAAAAAGTCGTCGTCTTCGGTGGCGGAACCGGACTGTCTACGTTACTACGCGGGTTGAAATCGCACTCTGTCGACTTGACTGCAGTTGTCACTGTAGCTGACGACGGAGGCAGTTCTGGAAGGCTCCTTGATGAATATGATATCCCGCCCCCCGGTGATATTCGCAAAGTGATGGCAGCGCTTTCAGATGTGGAACCGCTAATTGAAAAAATGTTTGAATACCGCTTTTCAACTTCGGAGGATTTGAAAGGCCATTCACTTGGGAATCTAATCCTAGCGGCAATGACGGATATTACAGGCGATTTCGCAAGTGCCGTAGAGAAAATGAGCCGTGTTCTGAACATTAAAGGGAAAGTGTTGCCTGCTGCAAACCAGCGAATCACATTGCATGCGGAACTGGAAGACGGTACAATCGTGACGGGCGAATCGAAAATTCCTGTTTACGGGCATAAAATACGGAGAGTGTACGTATCGCCGCAAGAAGTGGAACCGTTACCTGAAACACTTAAGGTCATAAAAGCCGCGGATCTCATCATTTTTGGACCAGGCAGTTTATATACAAGCATTTTGCCAACCATACTTGTTCAGGCAATTCGTGAAGCAGTATTAGCATGCGATGCAAAAAAGGTGTACATTAGCAACTTAACCACGCAAGCTGGTGAAACATACCGCTATACAGCTTCGGAGCATGTCAAAGCATTATACGATCATGCTGGAGAAGCATTCATTGATACGGTATTATTGAACGGACCAGAAATTCCTCCATTGACTAAAGGTGTAGACTGGATAGGGCCTCCTTGGCTTGTCGAAAATGATTTGGAAACGTTGCAACATCTTGTGCCTCATATCGTAGTAAAAGATATAAGTAAGATTGTCGACGGAAACCTGATACATGACTCCGAAAAAGTCGCTAAATGGCTCATGGAATATATGGAGAATAGCTAAAACGGAACAGACGTGATCGTCGCCGAGAAAGGGGAAGAATCATGTCTTTTGCTTCAGAAACAAAAAAAGAAATGACACAGATAGAAGCGGATGACTGTTGCATAAAAGCAGAGGTGGCGGCATTCATTAGAATGAATGGAGCACTTTCCTTTTCCAACAAACAGTTAAGTCTTGACGTACAAACTGAAAATGCTGCAATTGCCAGACGCCTTTATTCGAATCTGAAACGGTTATACCCCTATAAGGTAGAGCTGCTTGTTCGAAAAAAGATGCGTTTGAAAAAAAACAATGTGTATATTTGCCGGATTCGGGGCGGAGCAAAGGCACTCCTTGAAGACCTGTTAATTCTGACAGGAACATTTCAATTTAAAAATGAAATTTCAAAGGAATTGGTTAAAAAGAGATGTTGCCAACGTGCTTATTTACGGGGAGCTTTTCTTGCCGGAGGGTCAGTGAATAATCCGGAAACGTCTTCGTATCATCTTGAAATCTTTTCAATATATAAGGAACATAGCGAAGCCCTCGTGGATCTGATGAATAAATATCATTTGAATGCAAAGTCGATTGAGCGGAAAAAAGGATATATCGCATATTTGAAAGAAGCAGAAAAAATTTCAGATTTTCTTAGTATTGTAGGTGCGCACGTCTCCTTAATGAAGTTTGAAGATGTAAGAATTATAAGGGATATGCGTAATAGTGTGAACCGACTTGTGAATTGTGAAACTGCGAATCTGAATAAAACAATTGGGGCTGCACAGCGCCAAGTTGAAAATATAAAGTTTATTGATAATACAATTGGGCTTGGTGAATTACCAGAAAGACTCCAAGAAATTGCGAGACTGCGTGTAGAAAATCAGGATATTACACTGAAGGAACTTGGTGAATTGGTTTCAGGCGGAACGGTAAGTAAATCTGGAGTTAATCATCGTTTAAGAAAAATTGAAGAAATTGCGGAAAATCTTCGCAGTGGAGGAATCGGCAGTCGGTAAATCCGCTGGCGAACCAAGAGAGGAGCGGGTACTAGTATGGCAGAACGAACAGTTGAAGTGAAGTTGAAATCAGGATTGCAAGCAAGGCAAGCCGCGCTTTTTGTTCAAGAAGCAAATAGGTTCATGTCTGATCTATTCTTGAAAAAAGAGGAACGCCAAGTAAATGCGAAAAGTATAATGGGAATCATGAGTCTTGCCATTGCACGTGGCACTACGATTACACTCATCGCCGAAGGAAATGACGAGGAACAAGCACTAGAATCACTAGCAACCCTCGTTGGAAATGAAAATTAAATAAAAGTATAACCGTTTCCCACCGTCAAATGACAAGTGGAAACGGTTTTTTTATTGGGTAAGGGGAGGACATGGCGATCGGGTGTGAGGTCATGGGGATCCGTGGTGAATTCATGGCGAAGTGGAAGATAGTCATGGCTCGGTCGTCAATTCATGGCAATAGGATGTGAATTAATGGGGAGCCGGGCTGAAGTCATGGCAAAGTGTGAAATAGTCATGGCTCGGTCGGTAATTCATGGCAATCGGGTGTGAAGTAATGGGTAGCCGGGCTGAAGTCATGGCAAAGTGTGAAATAGTCATGGCTCGGCCGGCAATTCATGGCAATCGGGTGTGAAGTAATGGGGATCTGGGGTGAATTCATGGCAAAGTGAGAAATAGTCATGGCTCGGTCGGTAAGTCATGGCGATAGGATGTGAGTTAATGGGGATCCGGGTCGAAGTCATGGCAAAGTGAGAAATAGTCATGGCTCGGTCGTCAATTCATGGCAATCGGCAGTGAAGTAATGGGGAAAGGGGTTGAATTCATGGCAAAGTGGAGAATAGTCATGGCCCGGTCGGCAGTTCATGGCAATCGGGTGTGAATTAATGGGGAGCGAGGCTGAATTCATGGCAAAGTGGAAATAGTCACGGCCCGGTCGGTAAGTGATGGCGATAGGGTGTGAAGTAATGGAGAAAGGGGTCGAATTCATGGCAAAGTGGAGAATAGTCATGGCCCGGTCGTCAATTCATGGCAATAGGATGTGAATTAATGGAGAGCGAAGCTGAATTCATGGCAAAGTGGAGAATAGTCATGGCGCGGTCATCAATTCATGGCAATCGGGTGAGAAGTAATGGGGAGCGAGGCTGAATTCATGGCAAAGTGAGAAATAGTCATGGCGCGGCCGGCAATTCATGGCAATCGGGAGTGAATTAATGGGGAGTCAGGCCGAATTCATGGCAAAGTGGAAAATAGTCATGGGCCGGTCGGCGATTCATGGCAATAGGGTGTGAGTTAATGGGGATCCGGGTCGAAGTAATGGCAAGTCAGGCCGAATTCATGGCAACACCCCCAAAATAAGACAACAAAAAAATATTCGTCGCTTTTAACAAGCAGACGAATATTTTATAGTATAAACCTTATACTGGGATATGCCCTCGGCGAGAATCGAACTCACATCTTAAGCTTCGGAGGCTCACGTGCTATCCGTTGCACCACGAGGGCGTTAGGTCAAACTGTTTTGGCAGCAGACAAGATTTATTATACTAGTGTAGCTGGATGAATGCAATGCTTATTTTGAAAGCGTTATATTTGACCTTCGTTGACCATACTATGTATGATAAAGTTACAGTTGAGACGAAGTTACGTTTCAATAGGCAGACTACACTATCCACCTTGAAGGAGGAAATGGAATGAATCTAATACCTACAGTAATTGAACAGACTAGCCGCGGTGAGCGTGCGTACGACATCTATTCACGTCTATTGAAAGACCGTATTATCATGCTTGGAAGTGGAATCGATGACAACGTTGCGAACTCTATCGTTGCTCAACTTCTATTTTTGGAAGCGGAAGATCCAGAAAAAGATATCTCTATTTACATTAATAGCCCAGGAGGAAGCGTCACCGCTGGATTAGCTATTTTTGACACAATGCAATTCATCAAACCAGACATTCAAACAATCTGTATGGGGATGGCTGCATCTATGGGATCCTTCCTATTAGCTGCAGGTACAAAAGGGAAACGTTATGCGCTTCCTAACGCAGAAGTAATGATTCACCAACCATTGGGCGGAGCACAAGGGCAAGCGACAGAAATTGAAATCGCTGCAAAACATATCCTTTTCACTCGTGAAAAACTAAACTTGATTCTTGCTGAGCGTACTGGCCAATCGGTTGAAGTAATTGCGAGGGATACGGACCGCGACAACTTCATGACAGCTGAACGTGCGAAAGAATATGGTTTAATTGACCATATTATTACACGCAGTGACATGAAAGACGGAGCTATTACTAAACCTGAATCTAAATAAGTTGTACGATAGCCGACTTTCCATCATGGAGAGTCGGCTTTTTTAAGTGCGCCCAGCATGGGCGTAGTCTATAGGGTGCAAGTCCCGAACTGTGAAGGCAGAAGTAACAGTTAGCTTAACGCAAGGGTGTCCATGGCGACGTGGAATCTGAAGGAAGCGAGCGGCAAACCTCCGGTCTGAGGAACACGAACTTCATATAAGGCTGTGTATGATTGGGTGAGTTTGCTTAACAAAACAAAGCCCTTTCTGCCGAAGGTCATATGCAGTAAATGAAGCAGATAGGTGGAGGGAAAGACTACGTTCTTACCTGGGGAGGTCTGATTGAAACGCCGAGTACACTTGGTAACCTACTCAGTGATGGGTAGCTGAACAATCAGAAGTCAGCAGAAGCCATAGTACCATTCGAACTCGAGCAGAATGGGAAGGGCTGAACAATTAAGAGAGAACAACATCTTGGCATTCAGTAACCTGCGAAGAACACAGATAACCGATAAGGCATGCTTGAAGGAGGAAGTGGTGAATCCCATGGGGGACTTCGAGATGGTGGAGCAGAGCTGGCATAAGAAGAAGCGTTGTTCACGGAAAGAGGCGTAACCAATGTTGATGGAACGAATACTGTCGCGTGAAAATCTGCTTTCTGCCCTGAAACGGGTAGAACGCAATAAAGGGAGCCATGGTGTAGATGAAATGCCCGTACAAAACCTACGAAAGCACATCTTGGAACACTGGGAATCCATGAAAATGGAACTTCTTGAGGGTACTTATAAGCCGCAACCTGTCCGCAGGGTCGAAATCCCGAAACCTGACGGTGGCGTGCGGTTATTAGGTATCCCTACCGTGACGGATCGTCTCATTCAGCAAGCCATTGCCCAAGTATTAACTACTTTGTATGATCCAACGTTTTCAGAACATAGCTATGGATTTCGACCAAAGCGAAGCGCCCACGGCGCAATAAGGAAAGCGAAAGGATATATGCAGGAAGGTAATCGGTGGGTAATCGATATAGACTTGGAGAAATTCTTTGACAAAGTGAACCATGACAGGTTAATGGGAACACTTTCGAAACGAATCGAAGACAAACGTCTGCTTAAGCTAATCCGTAACTATTTGAAATCAGGAATTATGATAAATGGTATCGTGACAACCAATGAGGAAGGTACGCCGCAAGGTGGCCCACTCAGTCCATTACTTTCCAATATTGTCCTTGATGATCTAGACAAAGAATTGGAGGAAAGAGGACATAAATTTGTCCGATACGCTGACGACTGCAACATCTATGTGAAAACAAAGAAAGCAGGAAATCGAGTCATGGGTTCTGTCACTTCGTTTATTGAAGGAAGGCTTAAGTTGAAAGTTAACCTGAATAAATCTGCGGTAGACCGCCCTTGGAAGAGGAAGTTTCTTGGATTCAGCTTTACTTTACATAAAGAACCAAAGGTTCGGATTGCCAAAGAAAGTATGAAACGGATGAAGAATAAAATCCGAGAGATAACCTCTAGGAAGAAACCCTATCCGATGGATTATCGAATCAAGAAACTAAATCAATACCTTATGGGGTGGTGCGGTTATTTTGCATTGGCGGATACGCCAAGCGTTTTCAGAGCTTTCGATTCATGGATTAGAAGAAGACTTCGAATGTGTATGTGGAAAAACTGGAAGAAACCAAGTACGAAGGTGAGGAAGCTCATTGGATTAGGTGCGCCGAAAGATAAGGCATACGAATGGGGTAACTCGCGTAAAAGTTACTGGAGAATTTCTAAAAGTCCTGTATTACATAGAACCCTCGGAAACTCCTATTGGAGTTCCCAAGGGCTCAAAAGTCTACTATCACGTTACGAAATTTTGCGTCATCAATCTTAATTGAACCGCCGTATACCGAACGGTATGTACGGTGGTGTGAGAGGTCGGGAGTTAATCACTCCCTCCTACTCGATTTGCAGGAAATTGTGAATAACTTGCGAGAGAAGGCAACAGGCGCTTGAAAAGTTGGGAGTCCATAAGACGCGGATTATGCAGTGTGGAAGAATTGCATCACAACACTCTTTGTTGCAATGCCACGTTTGTTCCCGGTTTAATTAAGAAATATTGATACAGAATAAATGAAACCTTTTCAATAGTCATACGGTATATACTACTGTAGCAAAAAGTTTCAACACGCTGTTGTAAAGGGTAAATGAAGGTAAATAACTAGTTAGGGGCGATGACATGAAAAAGATTTTAGGACCGATTGCGGTAATCGTAATCATACTTGCAGTTTTGGCTATGATATTAGTTCCGAGTTACAATAAATTTGTGAATCTTGAAGAAGATGTGGATCAGGCCTATGCGCAAGTTGAAAACCAACTACAAAGAAGACTGGATTTAATTCCGAACTTGGTAAGTACGGTAAAAGGTTTCGCAAGTCATGAAAAAGAGATTATCAGTGACATTGCGGATTCTCGTGCAAGACTTGCAGGAGCAGCCGGACCGGAAGAACAAGCAGCAGCGAATACTGAATTGTCCGGAGCACTCAGCCGCCTTCTCGTAGTGGTCGAAAATTATCCTGATTTAAAAGCAAATGAAAATTTCACTAAATTAATGGATGAACTTGCTGGAACTGAAAATCGTTTAGGTGTTGCACGTAAAGATTACAATGATGAAGTAGCTAAATTCAATAGACAAGTGAAAAGATTTCCTGGAAAAATCGTAGCCTCTATTTTTGGCTATGACGAAAAAGAATATTTTAAAGCCGATGCAGCTGCAAATCAAGCACCTGAAGTCGATTTTGGAGATGGCAAAGAATGATTCGAAAAGCTGTCTGCTTCCTTGCGATGACATGTTTGATTTTCTTCATGTCATTTAATGGAATGGCGTTTGCGGCTGACGTCCCCGCTCCGACTGGAAGCAGTATCTATGTCCAAGACTTTTCAAATATCCTAAGCCCTGAACAAAAGGGAGAGCTTACGCGGTACGGAATGCAACTGGATGATGCCACAACAGCTCAACTTGCTGTGCTAATTATGCCTACGATTGGTGATGAAGCGGTTGAAGAATTTGCTGTAAAAGCATTGCGGGAATATGGGTTAGGAACAAAGGAAGCGGATAACGGCGCATTGCTTGTTGTGACAACTGAAAAGGTTGAGGGGAAAGAAGGCTCGCGAAAGATCTTTCTTACAACGGGCTATGGGTTAGAAGGGGCTCTCCCAGATGGTAAAGTGGGGAGCATCATTGATAATCTGGCGATTCCCTACTTAAAACAAGAAAGACCTGACATGGCTATTATGGAAACATATAAGGCGTTTTACAACGAGATCGCGGCTGAATATAACTGGGATGGTGAAGTCGCACCAATTCAGATGCCCGACTCCCAAAAAAATAACTCTGAATTCGGAATACCTTTTCCGGTTCTCATATTCATCGCAATTTATATAATCTTCCGCGTGATGGGTAAAGGGGGCCGTGGCGGAGGCGGAGGCTCAGGTGGAAGGCGGCGCGGCGGACCAATCTTCTTCCCCGGTTCCTTTGGTGGCGGAAGCGGTGGATTCGGTGGTGGCGGATTTGGCGGCGGAGGCGGCGGTTTCCGAGGTGGCGGTGGCGGTTCCGGTGGTGGAGGCGGAGCAGGCCGAAGCTGGTAACGCTAAAATAATAACGGGCGGCAGATACAGGCAACATCCTGTGCATGCCGCCCGTTATTCATTTATACTGAAATCATACTAAAAGTTGAGAGGTGCATTTGGGTGCATGTAACATTTTATACAAAGCCGGGTTGTCATCTTTGTGATGAAGCGGAATCAATGATGAAACTTGTTCAAGAGGATTTTCCGCTTACATGGACTAAAGTGGATATAGAAACAGATGATGAAAGTCATGAAAAATATATGTTAATGATTCCTGTCATCGAAAAAGATAATACAGTATTGCTTTACGGCTCAATTGGCTATGTAGACATCCTCGCTTTATTCTGAAAATTAGTCTGTTTTGGTTGAAAAGCTGAATGGAAAAGCATATACTGAAGTAAGAAATATTTTTTTGCTTTAGGTGGGACGTTTTACATTATAGTGGGACGATATTTGTCCCTTTCAGTTGAGGGGGGCAACCATTGGACGATTTGATGGAGGCACAAAGGAAGCTCGTTCCAGAAATGATGGAGTTAATGCAACAAAGATATCGAATATTAAAGTTTGTAAAAATGGCTGGTCCGATTGGGAGACGTCCACTTGGTCAGATGGCTGGTTTATCAGAGCGAGAAACTCGAACGGTGATGGATTTGCTGCGAGGACAGAACCTTATCCAAATTGCGAAAGACGGCGCTTCAATTACCACTGAAGGGCTAACTGTCTTACTTGCACTTGAGCCTTCAATGGAAGACTGGTCAGGCCGCGCGTCGATTGCCAAGAAGCTGAGTGAGTCTCTAGGAATTCAATCAGTCAAAGTTGTTGCAGGTAACTGTGATACCGATACAATTTCAAAAAGTTTGCTCGCCATGGAAGCAGCTAAACAATTCTCCACTAAAATTGGCGAAGGTAAAATAGTCGCCGTCACTGGTGGAAGTACAATCGCATCGATACCGCTTCATATCGAAAAATTTAACGATGCGAATAACTTATTGTTTATCGCCGCTAGAGGCGGTGTTGGTGACGATATTGGATTGCAGGCAAATGTCATTGCAGCTTCATTCGCCGCAGCATGTGGTGGTACGTACAGTACATTTTATTATCCCGAGTCATTAAGTGAAGAAGCGCATGAAGCGTTTCGAAAAGAACCATCTGTTTTGAAAATGCTTCAACTTTACGAAACGACAGACTGTGTCCTTCATGGAATTGGCGACGCACAAACGATGGCCGTCTTACGTAACTCATCGCCAGAAGAGCAACATATGATTCAAAATAATGGGGCTAAAGGCGAAGCATTCGGTTACTATTTCGACTCCGAGGGGAATGTCGTTCATAGGTTACGGACTGTCGGAGTTCAGACTGGCCATCTTGAGAAGATTCCACTCATCATTTCGGTTGCGGGTGGAAGCAGTAAAGCCGAAGCTATCTTGGCCTATATGGCAAGTGCGCCGAAACAGACGATTTTAATAACGGACGAAGGTGCAGCAACTGAAATGCTGAAAATACTCGTTAATAAATAAGTATTTAAATGACTAACGCAGACTGTTTCGGGGAATAAGTTTAGATGAGCATTGTATAGGTGTGAGAAAGTATCTAACGTGGAACAGCAGCTAGTCGCCATTCGCTGTTCTTACTAAAAATAAAAACTAATTGGAGGAATTTATTATGACTTTGAAAATTGCAATTAACGGATTTGGACGGATTGGACGTAAGGTATTCCGCGAAGCTTTGAAACAAGAGGATATTGAAATCGTGGCGGTAAACGATTTAACGGATGCGGCAATGCTTGCACATCTTTTGAAGTATGACTCTGTACATGGTGTATTTGACGCAGAAGTCAGTTCGGATAATGACACGCTTATTGTCGATGGCAAAAAAGTGAGAGTATATGCAGAAAAAGATCCAGCAGCGCTACCATGGGGCAAACTTGGGGTTGACGTTGTCGTCGAGTCGACAGGCGTATTTGCTGACAGAGCTGGATTGAGCAAACACCTTGAAGCGGGTGCGAAAAAAGTTATCTTGTCATCACCGGCAAAAGGCGATGTCACGACACTTGTAATGGGAGTTAACCACGAATCATACGATCCGGCAACTGATAACATCGTATCGAATGCATCATGTACGACAAATTGTCTTGCGCCTGTTGTAAAAGTACTTCACGATCAATTCGGCGTAAAACGCGGTCTAATGACAACAATTCACTCGTACACAAATGACCAACGCATCTTGGATTTACCGCATTCGGATTACAGACGTGCTCGTGCAGCTGCAGAAAACATGATTCCAACTACGACTGGCGCAGCTTCAGCTGTAACGAAAGTTATTCCTGAACTGAAAGGCAAACTTGACGGTATGGCTGTCCGCGTTCCAACACCAAACGTTTCACTTGTTGACTTTGTCGCTGAACTTGAGAAAGATGTGACAATTGCTGATGTGAACAATGCATTGAAAAACGCGGCTGAAAATGAGCTAAAAGGGTTCTTAGCTTATAATGAACTACCACTCGTATCGAAAGATTACAACGGAAATACTTCATCTTCTACTGTAGATGGCCTTTCAACAATGGTCCTTGAAAACAACATGGTGAAAGTAATTTCTTGGTATGACAATGAATCAGCTTACTCTGCACGTTGTATTGATTTGGCACTTTACATGTACCGTACAGGCTTGTAAATAGTTAAATATAGCCATAAACGACAAGACCCCTTATAATAAAGTTGGGTAAGAGGAGCGGGGATACCCCGTTCCTCATTTTTTTTAATATACATGGAGGTGGGCATTTTCATGGTGTCGAAAAAGACGATGAAGGATATGCAGCTTGAAGGGAAACGGGTTTTTTGCCGGGTGGATTTCAATGTGCCAATGGAAGATGGAAACGTAACGGATGATACGAGAATCCGTGCAGCAATCCCGACCATCAATTATATGGTTGAACAAGGCGCGAAAGTTATTCTAGCAAGTCATTTAGGGCGTCCGAAAGGCGAAGTAAATGAAGAGATGCGGCTGACTGCTGCAGGGGAAAAACTTGCGGAATTGATTGGTAAACCGGTAACAAAGCTCGATTCATCCATTGGAGAAGATGTGGAGAAAACCATTTCGACAATGAAAAACGGCGATATCATTCTTCTTGAAAATGTCAGATTTCATGCTGGAGAAGAAAAGAACGACGCAGTGTTAGCAAAACAATTTGCAGCGCTTGCTGATCTTTTCGTCAATGACGCATTTGGCGCTGCGCACCGAGCGCATGCTTCTACTGCAGGCATTGCAGAACATATCCCGGCTGTATCAGGCCTCTTGCTTGAAAAAGAATTGGACATTCTCGGCAAGGCATTATCAGAACCGGATCGTCCGTTTACAGCGATTATCGGCGGGGCTAAAGTGAAAGACAAAATTGGCGTCATCGATCATCTTCTGGACATAGTGGATAACTTGATTATCGGCGGCGGATTATCGTATACATTTGCCAAAGCACAAGGCCATGAAATAGGAGACTCGCTTCTTGAGGAAGATAAAATCGACCTAGCGAAATCATTTATTGAAAAAGCCAAAGATAAAGGCGTTAATTTGTATTTACCAATCGACGTTGTCATAGCTGATTCGTTTTCAAACGATGCAGAGACAAAGAACGTGGATATCGATTCCATACCAGAAGGTTGGATGGGTCTTGATATTGGACCGAAAACAGCTGAACTTTACGCAGACGTTATTAAAGAGTCGAAATTAATTATTTGGAATGGACCAATGGGTGTGTTTGAAATGGAGCCTTTCGCTGGAGGAACACAACGAGTTGCAAAAGCAATGGCTGAAACAACAGCCTATACGGTCATTGGCGGAGGCGATTCAGCCGCTGCTGTCGAGAAGTTTGGTGTAGCAGACAAAATGGATCACATTTCCACTGGTGGAGGGGCTTCTCTTGAATTCATGGAGGGCAAAGACTTACCGGGAGTCACTGCACTGAACGATAATTGATTGGAGGGAAACATTTTGCGAAAACGAATAATTGCAGGTAACTGGAAAATGTACAAGTCTCTTGAAGAAGCAAAAAGTTTTGCGAATGAAGTGAAAGACAAGGTACCGTTCACAGAAAGAGTGGAAGCGGTCATTTGTCCACCAGCTCTATACCTCTCAGAACTTGTACAGGTAACGAAAGGCTCGGCTTTAGGGATCGGTGCACAAACCATGCACGATGCAAAGGAAGGCGCTTTTACGGGTGAAATCAGCCCGGCGATGCTCGTTGGAATTGGCGCTGGCTATGTTGTCCTAGGACATTCAGAACGCCGCCAATACTTTAATGAAACAGATGCATCCGTTAACAAAAAAGTCCACGCTGCATTCGAATACCAATTAACGCCAATCGTCTGTGTGGGAGAATCCCTTGAAGATCGGGAAAGTGGTAAAACAGTCGACTTAGTAGCAGGGCAAGTGAAAAAAGCATTTGAAGGCATCAGCCCTGAATTAGCAGCAAAAGCAGTAATTGCATATGAACCAATCTGGGCTATTGGCACAGGGAAAACGGCAACTGCGCAAGATGCGAATGAAGTATGTGGTGCAATCCGCACAACAATCGGCGAACTGTACACTGAAAACGTGGCAGACGAAATTCGCATTCAGTACGGCGGCAGTGTCAAACCAGATAATATTGAAGAACTTCTCACAATGGAACACATCGACGGCGCGCTTGTCGGCGGCGCAAGTCTAGAACCTGCATCATTTTTGAAATTGATAGAGGCTGGAGCACATGAGTAAAAGCCCAGTAGCGCTTATCATTCTGGATGGTTTCGGTCTCCGGGATGATCAGCTCGGCAATGCCGTCGCACAGGCAAATAAACCGAATTTCGATCTTCTATGGAACAACTTCCCGCATTCAACGCTGACAGCATGCGGGGAAGCGGTTGGTCTTCCGGAAGGGCAGATGGGGAACTCCGAAGTGGGGCATCTGAATATCGGAGCCGGTCGTATCGTCTATCAGAATTTGACGCGTATTAATAAATCAATCAGAGAAGCGGACTTTTTCGATAATGAAACGCTATTGCGCGCAGTTGCGCATGCGAAAGAACACGGTTCTGCACTGCATCTGATGGGTTTGCTGTCTGATGGCGGTGTACATAGCCACTATGAGCATTTATTCGCATTACTCCGTCTTGCAAAATTGAACGGACTCGACAAAGTGTTCGTTCATGCTTTCTTGGACGGCCGCGATGTAAGTCCGCAATCGGCGCTTGATTATATCGAAAAGACTGAAGAGGTCATGCAAGAACTTGGAGTCGGTAAGTTCGCAAGCATTTCAGGACGTTATTATGCGATGGACCGCGATAAGCGCTGGGAGCGTTTAGAGAAGGTCTATGGTGCAATCGTAGAAGGCACTGCCTTGACGGCGACAACACCGACCGCAGGGGTACTTGCATCGTATAAACAAGGCATTCATGATGAATTCGTAGTGCCTTTCGTGATTGAAGAACTTGGCAAGCCTGTCGCAACGATTGAAGACGGAGATGCAGTTGTATTCTTTAATTTCCGTCCAGACCGTGCAATTCAGCTTTCACGTACCTTAACAGACAGTACGTTTGATGAATTTGAAACAGGAACGAAAAAGTATAAGGACTTAAAATTTGTGACGTTCACACATTATAGCGATGAAATTGCTGCAGATGTTGTCTACAATAGTGAAAACTTGGAAAATACGCTCGGTGAAGTTATCGCCCGCAACGGTTTGACGCAACTTCGTATTGCAGAAACCGAGAAATACCCACATGTCACTTTTTTCATGAGCGGCGGACGAGAAGACAAGTTCGAAGGTGAAGAACGGATCTTGATAGCCTCACCTAAAGTTGCGACGTATGACTTGCAGCCCGAAATGAGTGCTTATCAAGTGACTGAATCACTGATCGAAGGAATTGAAGCTGACCGTTATGATGCCATCATCCTTAACTTTGCCAATCCGGATATGGTTGGACATAGCGGAATGCTGGAACCGACGATTAAAGCGATTGAAACAGTCGATTTATGCTTAGGCAAAATTATTGATGCGCTACATGCGAAAGGCGGTTCAGCAATTGTAACAGCCGATCATGGCAATGCTGACGAAGTAACAACGCAGGATGGCGCACCGATGACGGCGCACACAACAAATCCTGTACCCGTGATTGTTACGAAGCCGGGAATTGTATTGCATGAAGGCGGTAAACTCGCGGACCTGGCACCAACAATGTTAAAATTATTACAAGTAGAACAACCGGCAGAAATGACCGGCACACCATTATTTTAAAAGGGGAGAATGACATGCCAATCATTACACTTATCCAAGCTAGAGAAGTACTTGATTCACGTGGAAATCCAACAGTAGAAGTTGAAGTATTTACAGAAAGTGGTGCATTTGGCCGGGCAATCGTTCCATCTGGCGCTTCGACAGGTGAATACGAAGCAGTTGAATTACGTGATGGCGACCAAGATCGCTACTTCGGCAAGGGTGTCCTTCAAGCGGTTGACCATGTCAATGAAGTTATTTCAGAGGAATTGGAAGATGCGTATTCAGTTCTTGATCAAGTGACGATAGACAAAGCATTGATTGAGCTAGATGGCACTTCTAACAAAGGAAAATTGGGTGCAAATGCAATCCTTGGCGTTTCAATAGCTGTTGCACATGCAGCTGCTGATTATCTTGACATCCCCCTTTATCAATATCTAGGTGGCATTAACGCAAAACAATTACCGGTACCAATGATGAATATTCTAAACGGCGGCGAGCACGCGGATAACAACGTTGATATTCAAGAGTTCATGGTAATGCCAGTCGGTGCTGACTCATTCCACGAAGGCCTGCGCATGGGTGCAGAAATTTTCCATAGCTTGAAGTCTGTTCTACAGGCAAAAGGCTTAAATACATCAGTGGGTGATGAAGGCGGATTCGCTCCGAACTTAGCTTCTAACGAAGAAGCGCTGTCCATTATCCTAGAAGCAATCGAGAAAGCGGGCTACACACCAGGTGAGGAAGTTCTTCTTGCAATGGACGTTGCATCATCTGAGTTTTTCAATAAAGAAGATGGCACGTACAATCTTGCTGGAGAAGGCATCGTGAAAACTTCCGCTGAAATGGTAGACTGGTACGAGGAACTTTGCAATAAATACCCAATCATCTCAATTGAAGATGGTTTGGATGAAAACGACTGGGCGGGTCATAAGCTGTTGACCGACCGCTTAGGTAAAAAAATCCAACTTGTCGGAGATGACTTGTTCGTAACGAACACAGAAAAACTGGCACGCGGCATTGAAGAAGGTATTGGGAACTCAATCCTTATCAAAGTGAACCAAATCGGTACATTGACGGAAACGTTTGATGCGATTGAAATGGCGAAACGCGCTGGCTATACGGCAGTTATTTCTCACCGTTCGGGTGAATCAGAAGATACGACAATTGCTGATATCGCAGTGGCAACAAACGCTGGACAAATTAAAACGGGGGCACCTTCTCGTACGGACCGTGTTGCAAAATACAACCAATTGCTCCGTATCGAAGATCAGCTTGACGACACTGCTGAGTACCTTGGCGTTAAGACGTTTTATAACTTGAAAAAATAATGGTCAATAAAACCCGCTTCGGCGGGTTTTTCTCTGGGATTTGAGCGATCGGATGGAAACTCCCAATGTTTCTATGTCGACTTCTGTCTTAAAATTAGAACAATAGGTTGTAACGACAGTCTGACTTTGGTAAAATAGAACTGTTGTGAAGTTCGAATCGGGAGGTGGAACAAAATGCATACTTTGCTGATGACACTGCTCGTTATCGTAGCACTATCATTGATCGTGGTCGTATTATTGCAATCCGGAAAAAGCGCAGGTCTATCAGGTGCCATCTCTGGTGGAGCCGAACAACTTTTTGGAAAACAAAAAGCGCGCGGACTTGACCTTGTACTTCAACGGGTCACAGTTGTACTTGCCGTTTTGTTTATCGTATTGGCGATCGTCATTATGAAAGTATAAAATTAGCTAGAACAATCTTAAATAAACTATTATCGCCTGACCTTCCGACTGGTCGGGCGTTTTTTTTCTCGCTTTAACGGGCGGTAAACGACTACTTCAGAAAGTAGTTATGACTATTCTCTATCTCTAAAAGCTCGGTTTTTGGAGAGAATAGATGTACGTTACACAGTTATTGCCGCTGAATAGGGCATTCTTAACAAGAGTTCCATACCAATAAGCGGGGATAAAGCATTCCTTGCTTATTGACGTTACACTTGATACGGAAGGGTGATAGAAATGAGAATTGCACAACCGAAACCATTCTTTTTCGAAAGAGGGAAGCGTGCAGTTTTACTGCTCCATGGCTTTACTGGAACGTCGGCTGATGTACGGATGTTGGGTCGATTTCTTGAGAAAAAAGGCTATACAACGCTTGCTCCCCATTATAAAGGACATGGTGTTCCACCGGAAGAATTGATACATACAGGTCCTGAAGAATGGTGGGAAGACGTTCTAGCAGGTTATACTCAATTGCAGGAAGCAGGATATGATGAGATTGCCGTCGCCGGATTGTCTCTCGGTGGCGTATTTTCACTTAAATTGGGGTATAACAAACCAGTGAAGGGCATTGTCACTATGTGCGCACCAATGTCGATGAAAACGACCGAACTTATGTATGAAGGTGTCTTGAAATATGCACGGGAGTACAAGAAGTATGAAGGAAAAAGCGCAGAAGATATAGAAAAAGAAGTTATGTCACTCCGCGACGAAAAAATGCCTTCACTCAAAGATCTTCGTTCACTTGTCTATGATGTACGCGATCATATCGATCATACTTATGCACCGCTGTTTGTCGTCCAAGGGACACTCGATGATGTCATCGATCCTGATTCAGCAACTGTCATTTATGACAACACTGAATCCGACGAAAAACAAATCAAATGGTATGAGCAATCAGGGCATGTCATTACACTCGGGCCAGAAAAAGTGCAGCTACATGAAGACATTTTGAGATTTCTTGAATCTCTGGACTGGAACGTGTGAAATGTCAGACTGATGACCATACTATATACTTAGAAGGAGTGATGCAATTGGATAATTTAGATCAAGAAATGCAGCAAAAATTGCTGTCTCTTATGAAGGAAGAAACCTATAAGCCGCTAACTGTACAGGAAATCCAAGAACAAATGGGATTTGAGCAGGCGGCGGAGTTCAAAGAACTTGTGAAAATGCTTGTTGACCTTGAGCAGAAAGGGCAGATTATTCGCTCGAAAACGAACCGGTATGGCCTACCAGAGGGCATGAATCTTCTCCGTGGCAAGTTCATCGGGCATGCCAAAGGTTTTGGTTTTGTCGCGCCCGAAACAGAAGGTATGGATGATGTCTTCATTCCGCCACATGAAGTCAATGGAGCGATGAACGGGGATACGGTCCTCATTCGTGTTACAAATGGTACAGCAGGTGACAGACGAGAAGGCTCCATCACACGTGTTGTCGAACGGAAGACGACAAGAGTGGTCGGCATGTACCAAGACAATAAAGGCTTCGGCTTTGTAGTTCCTGATGACAAGAAGTTGCCAATGGATGTGTTCATCGGCAAAGGCAATTCACTGGATGCGGTGGATGGTCATAAGGTTGTTGTTGAAATTACGGAGTGGCCGAATGATGCAAAATCGGCGACAGGTATGGTAGTACAGATTCTTGGTCACAAAAATGATCCAGGCGTGGATATCTTGTCTATCATCCATAAGCATGGAATTGAAGTTGATTTTCCACCGGAGGTACTAAACCAAGCAAATAAAATTCCAGATGAAGTTCAGGAAAAAGATTTGTTCAAACGTCGTGACCTTCGAGAAGAACTGGCAATTACAATTGATGGCGCGGATGCCAAAGACCTTGATGATGCCATTTCAGTAGTGAAAAATGATAATGGTTCTTATACGTTATCTGTCCATATTTCGGATGTCAGCTACTATGTGACGGAAAATTCTCCGATGGGTGATGATGCGTATGACCGTGGCACAAGTGTTTACTTGACAGACAGAGTTATTCCGATGCTGCCACATAAATTATCGAATGGTATTTGTTCACTGAACCCGGGTGTAGATAGACTTACTCTATCGTGTAAAATGACGATAGATCGCAACGGGAAAGTCGTCGAGCATGAAATTTTTGAGAGTGTAATCCGCTCGAAAGAACGTATGACCTATAATGAAGTCTATAAAATCATCGAAGAAAAAGATGAGGAACTGTCGGAAAGATATGCGCATATTGTTCCCATGGTCAATCATATGGCCGACCTTGCGGCCATTTTGAAGCAAAAGAGAGAAGACCGCGGCGCCATTGATTTCAATTTCAAAGAATCGAAAATCCTTGTTGATGAAAAAGGATGGCCGACAGATGTTGTGATTATGGAACGTACAGTGTCAGAACGTCTAATAGAAGAATTTATGCTTGCTGCGAACGAAACGGTTGCAGAACATTTCCACTGGCTTCAAGTGCCGTTCATCTACCGGATTCACGAAGACCCGAAGGCCGAGAAATTACAACGTTTCTTTGAGTTCTTAACTAATTTCGGTGTTGTTGTGAAAGGTACGGGTAATAAAGTACATCCAAAAGCTTTACAGGAAATTGTCGAATCAATCGAAGGACTCCCAGAAGAAACGGTCATTTCTACAATGCTTCTTCGCTCCATGCAACAAGCGAAATATTTCGATGAAAGTCTTGGACACTTTGGATTATCCACAGAGTTTTATACACATTTCACGGCTCCAATCCGCCGCTACCCAGACTTGATTGTCCACCGTTTAATCCGGACATATCTAATCGAGAAAGATGTTTCGGCACAAACAATTGCACATTGGGGTGCGGTATTATCCGATATTGCAGAGCACACATCCGAACGGGAACGCCGTGCTGTTGAAGCAGAACGTGATACAGAATCACTTAAGAAATCACAATTCATGCTCGACAAAATTGGAGAAGAATTCGAGGGAGTAATTTCTTCCGTTACGAACTTCGGTCTATTCATCGAATTGGAAAATACAATCGAAGGTCTTGTTCATGTTAGTCATATGAACGACGATTATTACCGGTTTGACGACAGACAAATGATGATGATCGGTGAACATTCTGGTAAGCAATTCAGGCTCGGCGATGAAGTAACTGTGAAAGTTATCGCTGTGAAACCTGAAGAGTCAGCAATCGATTTTGAAATAGTTGGGATGAAACAGAACTTCCGACGGACACGTAAAGAAACTCCGAAAGTGATTCATGCAAAGAAAAAAGATGGTGACAATAAATTCGGAGACAAATCAAAAGATAAAAAGAAAAGCGGGACATATAGCAAAAAGAAAAAGTTTTATGAAAATGTAGCTAAAAAAACGGGTAGTAAACCTAAACCTAAAAAGAAAAAGTAAAGCCGGAGCGGTCTAGGCCGCTCCCGAGTTTTCACAAGGGGTGAAAGAAATGGCGAAAGGCCAAGGGAAGGTAGTCGCTGTTAACAAAAAGGCGAATCATGATTTTGCAATAGAAGAAACAATCGAAGCAGGCATTGTCCTGCAAGGTACGGAAATCAAAGCAATTCGTAATAGTAAAGTCCAACTGAGGGATGCGTTTGTAAGAATCCGCAATAACGAAGCATGGATTTCCAATATGCATATTAGTCCATACGATCATGGCAACCAGTTTAATCATGATCCGTTGCGTTCTAGAAAACTACTTCTCCATAAGAAGCAGATTAGCACATTACTTGGACGGACGAAAGAACAGGGTTTCGCGATTGTTCCAATTAAGATGTATTTAAAAGATGGCTTCGCGAAAGTGTTGATCGGCGTCGGTAAAGGGAAGAAAGATTACGATAAACGCCAAGATCTTAAGAAGAAAGATGCGAAACGTGAAATCGACCGTGCACTTAGAGATAGACAAAAGTATTGAAATAAACGTCAAAATAAGGTATACTAAATACAGTAAGCAGTTCAGAAGCCTTTCATTAGGTTATCCTGACATCCCTTTTGGGGACGTTACGGATTCGACAGGGGTGGTCTGAGCTTGAGTTGCGCGTCGGAGGGTTCGGCTCCGTCAGAAACGACACCTTATAATAACAGGCAAAACTAACAACAACCTAGCATTCGCAGCGTAAGCTGTTGAATCTGCCTTGCAATTCCATCGCCCATGTGGCGTTGTAGGGCTCAACCTTTAGTGGGATACGACGGCTGTTGCCTCTTGAGGCAGCCGGAAGAGACTTCCAAGATAGCGTACATGACGCCCTGATTGCCGGCATAATGCCACGCGAATCCAAATAGACAATCTACACGCGTAGATGCTTAAGTGTTGGAGCCTCTGGACGCGGGTTCGACTCCCGCCGTCTCCATATTAAGAAATCATATGGTTTCAAACACCGTCAAAACCCTTGTATATCAAGGGCTTTTTCTTTTACCTTGTTTCATATGATATCATTGAATATCAATCGAACGTAGTCAAAAACGTAGTCAAAGCGTAGTCATACATCTACATTTCAATATAGCTTGCAAACTTCAGTATCGCTTCTTCTTTCGCCTTCTTCGTAACGTGTGCGTAGATGTTCATCGTCGTTTGTACATCAGTATGTCCTAAACGATCTTGTACTTCCTTCAAACTGGCACCCGCCTCAAATAACAACGAACAATGTGTATGACGTAAACCATGTGTTGTGATTGAACCTAGATTGTACTTACCCTGTACATGCACTATCCACTTACGAGTTTTGGTAGGCTGCATGTATTCGTTGTGCTCATTGCTAAATACAAGTTGCTTTGGTTGCAACGTATTAAAGCCCAGTATTAAATAATTTTTCTTCTGCTCTTTCTTCCACACTTTTAAAATGGCCATTGTCTTGTCGTCCATTTTGATTGTACGTGCAGCACCTGTTTTCGTAGATTTCAAATAGAGACGATTATCTTTACCTCGTGAAAGGGCCTTATTAATGCGTAGCTCGTTTGTTGTGAAGTCTAAGTCATTCCATGTAAGAGCGAGTGCTTCACCTTTACGCATACCACTGAACGCTAATAATCGGAAGAGAGCATACGCTTTGTAGTTACTTTCTTGTTCCAAGCATGATAGGAACTCAATAAGCTGCTCACGAGTGTAGAAGTTCTCCGCCTCATCGTCATCATTTACAATAGCCTTCTTAGAGGCGGTGGCGGGCATATCTACGTGTGCAAACGGATTGGTTTGGATATAGCCACGTTTAATCGCAAAGTCTAATACCTTCGAAGCATACGCTTTTACCATGCGGAACTTCTTTAACTTCGCCGCCCATTCATCCACATGCTTCTGACATACATCAACATGTATCTTTTCAATTTTATAAGCACCCATTGCAGGAAGAATATGATTTCTGAAAATGCCTGTTGTTTTTACAAATGTACTTTCCTCAATAGTCTTTTCATATTGCTGAACCCATAAGTCGTAAATTTCTTGATACGTTTCAGCACGTTCTTGTTGGTACGTACCGTTTGCAACAGCTAGCTTAATACGAGCTAATGCTAATTCCGCCTCCTTACGTTTTTTAAAGCCACGCTTCAATGTACGCTTCTGTTTACCGGTTAGTGGATCCACACCCAAATAAGCTGGAAACTCGTATCGTGTCTCACCATTTTTTAACGTATAGCTTTTAATAGGTGATACCTTTTTCTTTGCCATGCCTGTTTATTCCTCCTCAACTGATTGCGGGGGCAAGGTAAGGGAAATAACCTTTTAAACTTTAAAATCATCACCAAGAGACTGATATTGTGGTAAGAGAATATCTAGCATAGCTAAAATTCTCTCACAGTCTCTCTTTGTTAATAAGTGACCATTGTAGTAAGGCTTAATATTTTCTACTTTTAAAGTTAAAAGAGTATGTTCTAATAACTGTTTTAAATCTGTTGCTTGTTCAAAAGCATTTAGTCGAGATTTTAATTGATTCATAGCTGTCGATTCCCCTGCATTTAAGGAGTTATATTTTGATTGTTTTGCATTATACAATTCAACTAATTCATTGTGACCTGCTAGTCTTAGTAAGTCGAAATAATGGATTTCTAATGCTATTGCTAGCTTCTTTAATATTTCTGTAGATGGTTGTCTTTTACCAGATTCAATTTGTGATAAATAGGGTTTTGATATTCCTGATAACTCAGATAAGTCACTTAAAGTAAGTCCTTTATCGTTTCTTACTCCTTTAATGGCAAGTCCTAATTCTGTATTGATAGTAATCAACTCCTTTCACTTATTTAGTGTACCTGAAAATTGTTGCTGTATCAAATTAATATTAAGTTGTTGCTATTTGCAAATGTGTTTGCTATTATTCATATCTAGAAGCAGTAAAATACAAATATTACTGTAGTTAAAACCGGAGAGAGGAGTAACAGGAAGAGAGGGTTAAAATTGAGAATCGAACTAGATATGCCACAAGGATTAGAAGAGCAAATAAAAACTGTTGTTCTCATGGCAACTAAACAGGCAATGGAACAACATCAAAAAGTATTATTTGCAAAGGACTGGATGAGTATTAAAGAGGGAGCTAGTTATGCTGGTGTTTCGGTTAATACATTCAATAAATTCAGGAAAATTGGACTTAAAATTTGCGAATTAGACGGAGTTAAACGTGTATCACGTAAAGAGATTAATGAATTTTTAGAGAGTTATAGTCAATAAAATCCGAGCGGGGGCAAGGTTTTATATATGATAAGAAAAGCGATTTCTCATATCTGAAGTCGCTTTTTTTATTAATTAAATAATCCACATTAAAAGAAGTTGTATAAAAAATGTGGTCGAGGATCTCATTGAAAGGAACTACAGTTTTAGCGGTTTTATAACCTGTGTTATTTGGAGAAACTATGCAATACCCTCTGTATGGTCATATATTCTTACCTAGGGCATCTTATCTACCATTCTTTAATTTCAGGATCTTCAAAATGATGGACAAAAGAATTAAATCAAATTAGCTGAAATGGCAATCAACAAAAGTAAGATTTACATGATTGGGAGCCGAGACTGAGTAAGGAGAAAATGAGAAAGGGGATTACCTTATCTAAAACAGAGAATGATGAGTTAAACCAGATATTAAATAACATGTGATTGTATTCTAAGCCTGCTTCTAATGGATTCAATATCATTAGATAGCAGGTTTAGTTGCATGAAATTTAATTTATTTCTTAACCAATTGTATTCAAGATAAGTCTATAACCTAGTTAATAGAATTCAGAATTTATTTTTTCGGATTTACTTACAACTGAGTGTATTATATTTTCGACTCCAGTGCTAGAAATAAAATCTCTAATGTGTTTACTGGGTTCGAAGTTTTGTTCCATGTCTGTTTTGAGATATTTATATTGTTGATGTATCTCAGACAATAGCAGCTTTTTTTCATCGTGTAATTTTATTCTTTCTTCATGAAAAAAAGGTAATGAGCTAGAAACTTCATTAAGATAGAGTTTATTGAGTCTTTCATATTCTAAGACTTTATTTTCAATATCTAAATAACTATTCATTTTATTATTCCCCCTTCCTATAAAAATAGGAGTACCCAAGGAGATTATTGCATTCTATATAAAAATGTTCAATAGCTATTTTATAGAGTATAAGAGTGATATAAGCATGTTGTGCTTGGGAAAGCGCTTTGATAAAGGGTTTGATTAATGTGTTAATTTCACATTGTTATAAAAACACAATACAAATTACCTGGAGGTATTGAAAGGTATAATGTACTATTATTCAATAAGACCGTATGGTGCACATTTAATAGATCCGTTTTTTTAAAATGGTTGGGGATCGGATTGAAGATCAGCGTGGCCAGTTTATTGATTTGGATAAAAGCTGAATTATGTTGAATTTGGAACAGACCCCAATAGAATTGGTATTATAGATGGTCTGGATATCATTTAGACTTACTTAGACAATGGTGTTATCACTGATCAACAGGAGACGTTCTTTGATATAGATGGTAATGGTATTTGGACGTATTTTAATCATCGGAAGGACTTGTTCATTTAGAGCGAAGTCTTTTTCAGTGGTCAAAATAAATCACATAGTAGATGAATAATATTTATAAAATTTCTGTGAGGGGGTACCTTCCCCTTCGAGACATTCAATTATGGCGTTAGTAGCCCCCTGGGTCTAAATATGCGTCACTCTACAGGGGACTTAAAGTGTTGCCAATAAAAAGCAAAAAAGAACACAAATCACTGATTTATAGCTCAGTAATCTGTGTTCTTAGGTTAAATTATGCAAAGCTACTAGTGAAGGAGAAACGTTCCTTTGCGTGTATACATGCTAGTTACGTGAACCGTTTAGCCATTGAATAAATGTGTGCTTTGGGATTTTAATCATGGTGCCAATACGGATTGTGTGGAAGTCGCCAGAGCGAGCGATTCCGTATGCCTTTGATTGGCCGATGCCTAGAATGGTTTGAATGTCTTTTACAGTAAGGACTTCAGGATAATCATTTAGCTGCATTTTCTACTCACCTCTACTTTCATGTGCCTTCGGCTACACGTATTCATTGCTTGTCTCTCATCTATCTTTAATTGTACTAGCTTTGTGTTGTTATATCGAACTCACTTAAGTAGGAGTGGTAGTGCTTATCTCTAAATAAAAGTGTTGTGAGTTGCTGAATGCTGATAGCTGTTAATGATACTTAAATTTAAGCAAGCTAGCTTCATTTAAATGATGTATCTTTGAACGGTAAACCAGCCAGAGTCGAATAAATCTGCTGTTGAATAGGGTGTTCGATCAATTAGTCGGTGCTTTTCAATAAAGGCCTCTGCTTTACGATTACGTAGAGTGAGCGGTTCTTCAAGGTAATGCTCGATTAGAAATTGCTTTGCTTTTCGTAGCATCCCTTTAATTGCTGTATCAAAGGCTTGTACAAAGATATTGATTACATCTTGTACTTCGGCAGTATGACATTCAGTACTCATAATTGAAATATCGTTATTTGCAGCAAGCAGTACTGGAAGGTTATCTGTTAACACATATAATATTGTTGTATCTGTAGAGGGCTGTAAAACGGCTACAGTGGCTTTTGAGATAGTACTAAGCCACTGTTCAATCTGTTCTTTTACCTCGCTTGTATATGCAACTGGTATGGTAAGAGCAGCATATGTGAGCTTCCCTTGTACTTTAAAGTTCGTGCGAATGATACGTGCTAATCGGACATATCCTTCCTGTTCAATACTGAAGTTCTTTTTGCTAGTATTTGCATCATAATCGAAAATCTCGATATGACCTTTGCATTTGATTAGTTTTGTATTTTTTGGCATGTTGGTTTCCTCGTCTCTCATGATTAGTATGTTGTTTGTAATAGATTCGGGTCGTTGATTGATTTTAATTTATCTAGTATAGAGAGCAATTCATCTTCATTACCACTTTCGGCAAATGCGTTTAGGTCATCGGCAGTTAAATCGGTAATATATTGGCTGTAAGTAAAGCCATACTCATGATCAAATGTATAAATAAGCTCGCTATTATTAGCGAGAATAAATTGTGACAGCTTGTTGTTATTGATTGTGATAACGATAGGTGTTTCTAAATTACGGCTGCGCATATAACGATGCTTTTCATTAGATAGCTTTTCGTCGGAAATACCTTTCTTTAAATAATTTGCAATTTTGCGAGTTGAAAGAGGATCCTTGGTAGAGCGTCTGCTATGTAGATGTCCGTGAACCCACTTTGACTGCAAATGCTCGGTATAACGTAACGGTATATGACAGAGAATATGAAAGTGAACATGTCCGTTTTGTTGAAATTCTTGTACACCTAAATAACGTAAATCGACACCTACAAGTGGTTTAGAGCGCTTGAGATTTTTCCAATATAAAGTGAACTTGTCTTTACAGATAGAAATATCTGTTACATCAAAATCACAAGCATCATTGAATGTAAGTGTTAGTAATGTAAAGCCTTTAGAGAAGTTAGCGAATACATAGCGTTTAAATGTCCGAATTGTATTATTAATGGAATGCGCTTTTATTTCTAATGCATGTTCTTCATCTGATATATAAGTTGAAAGTGATTGCTCTACTTTAGATTTCCGGCCACCATTTCTATTAAATGCTTTCGGTGGATGTGAGCGACTAACTGTTTCAAGTAAACTACCGCTTAATTTTGCTGTGTTATATGTCATATAAATACTCCTGTCTGAATTGAGAAGCTGATATCTAAGAGCCTACTCATTATTGTTATTTATTAATAAGTGTCCGTAATTAATTACTAATATCAAGTCAAGAGCAAGGCGCCTTTACTCTTGGCGAAGTTTATTATTCTATGCTGTTACTTATTGTTGCTGCAACACTTATAATTGTATTAGGTATTGTTAGATGTTGCGAACTCAGTAGGACAATGTGACAGCATACGATTTACTGCGACATACAGGTTGAATATGATTAACAACATCATTCTTAATGGACATCAAATTTACTCGAGTTAGCTTAATATTTGATGATGAGTAACATAAAAACAAAATAGTTTTAAGAATAGAGGAATTAGAAATGATCAATTTCCAAGATAAAGTAAGTTTCATCTGGTCAATCGCTGAAATTTTGCGTGGCCCATTTAAACCAGAAGATTACGGTAAAGTTGTTTTACCTTTAGCGGTATTACGCCGTTTTGATTGTGTATTAGATAGCACGAAAGAGGAAGTATTAGCTTCTGCAGAAAAGTTCGCTAGTATGAATGAGGATGCACGTGAGCCGATTTTAAACCGTGTCTCAAAACAAAACTTCCACAACACAAGTAAGTATGATTTCAACAAGTTATTAAGTGATGCAGATAACATCGCAGATAACTTACGTGACTACATAAATGGCTTCTCAAGAGTGGCTCGTGACATTATGGATCACTTTGATTTTGACCGCCAAATCGATAAATTAGATCAAAATGAAATGTTGTACTTAACGATTAAACGTTTCAGTGAAATCGACTTACATCCAGAAGTTGTGTCGAATATCGATATGGGTTATGTATTTGAGGAATTAATCCGTCGTTTCAATGAAAACGCAGAAGCAGGGGATCACTATACGCCACGTGAAGTGATTCGTTTAATGACGCACTTATTATTCTTACACGACGATGCGAGCATTTTAACGAAGCAAGGCTTAACGCAAACGTTATACGACGCAGCAGCTGGTACAGGGGGCATGGGCTCTGTCGCACAGGAATATTTAGCGAGCATTAACCCATCTGCACATCTAGAGTTTTTCGGACAAGAAATTAACCCTGAATCATACGCTATATGTAAATCAGACTTACTGATTAAAGGTGAAGATGCCAAAAATATTCGTTTAGGGAATACCTTATCAAATGACCAATTCTCACGTGAGAAATACGATTATTTAATTAGTAATCCTCCGTATGGTGTTGACTGGAAATCATACCAAAAGCCGATTTTAGATGAGCATGATAAACAAGGCTTCGATGGACGTTTTGGCCCGGGTACACCTCGTTCAAGTGACGGACAGTTATTATTCTTACTGCACTTAATTTCAAAAATGAAGCCAGTAACAGCTGAAAACCCACAAGGCTCTCGTTTAGCGATTATTATGAACGGCTCACCATTATTCACAGGGGATGCAGGCTCTGGCGAAAGTGAAATCCGTAAGTATGTATTAGAAAATGACCTTGTAGAAGGTATCGTCGCAATGCCGAACGACTTGTTTTACAATACTGGCATTGCCACATACATTTGGATTTTAACGAACGATAAAGCACCACTTCGTAAAGGAAAAGTGCAGCTTGTGAATGCGGTGGAATTTTCGAAAAAGATGAAGAAAAGTATGGGCAGTAAGCGTAATGAAATTTCAGAAGAGCAATTGAACGAAATCGTACGTTTATACGGTGACTTCAAAGAAGGCGAGCACATAAAGATTTTCGATAATGAGGATTTTGGCTATGCAAAAATTAAGGTGGAACGTCCATTACGTTTAAACTTCCAAGTGTCAGAAGAGCGTATTGCACGTGTCGTAGAGGAAAAAAGTTTTTCGAACTTAGCA
Organism: Sporosarcina sp. FSL K6-1508; assembly: GCF_038007465.1. NCBI lineage: Bacteria > Bacillati > Bacillota > Bacilli > Caryophanales > Caryophanaceae > Sporosarcina > Sporosarcina sp. FSL K6-1508. Next base: position 1,716,510 of record NZ_JBBOXF010000001.1, read on the forward strand.
TCATCGAAGAAAAAAGGCGATGCAGGGCTGTCAGAAATCGAAGCTGGCAAAGAACTGCAAACGAATATCATTGCGGTATTGCGAGGTTTGCAAAGTGATGAATTATTCAAGAACCGTGAAGCATTTACGAAAGTGTTAAAGGATGCACTAAAAGCAGCAAATATTACAATTGGCGCACCAGTGTTAAAAGCGATTTTAGCTGGCTTTGCTGAGAAAGACGAAACAGCAGATGTATGTATGAAAAATAAAACAGACATCGAGCCAGATAGCGATTTACGTGATACAGAAAGCGTGCCGTTAAAAGAAAGTATCCATGAATACTTTGCTCGTGCAGTATTGCCACATGTAACAGACGCATGGATTGATGAAACGAAAACAAAAGTCGGTTACGAAATCCCATTCACACGCCAATTCTACAAATATACTGCACTACGCAGTTCAGCAGAGGTTATGTATGAGATTCGTGAGTTGGAAGTGGAGATTACTGAGCAGTTGAAGAAGGTGCTTTTATGAATTGGGAAAAAGCAAAATTGAAGTACTTAGCTGACATGAGAAGTGGGGATAGTATTACAAGTGAATTAATAGAAGCTGAAGGTGACTTTCCTGTATACGGTGGGGGGGCACTAAGAGGATACACTAATTCGTATACACATGATGGAGATCATATTTTAATTGGTCGTCAAGGTGCAAATTGTGGAAATGTAAGAGAAGTTAGTGGAAAATTTTATGCATCTGAACATGCTGTTGTAGTGACCAGAAATAAAGATGTTGATAACGGATGGCTATACTATTTATTAGAAAATATGAATTTAAATCAATATTCAATTTCTGCTGCACAACCGGGGTTGGCAGTTAATGTTATTAAAAATTTAGAAATTGACGTTCCAACATATGAAGTACAAATGAAAATTCGAAAATATATTGATAAGAAAACTAAAGTATTCGAAGAAATTATTGCTGGAAAATATCAACTAATAAACTTATTTGAACAACAACTCCAATCAATCATTACAGAAGCGGTTACAATAGGTTTAAATCCGAATGTGAAAATGAAAGATTCAGGTGTTGAATGGATTGGTGAGATTCCTCAGCATTGGGAAGTAAATAAAATAAAATATTTATGTGAAATCACTAGTGTTGCATTAAAATATATTCAATATAAAAAGTTCCCGAAATGTTCACTAACTTTATTTTCTGCATAAAAAAATTCCTTTATAATGGATAAAGTCAGGTGGTAACCCGTCCAAATCCACTAAAAAAGGAACTACTCATGGACAAGATTACACGAAAAACTTCATTTGGACAATGGTTTTCACCTATTAATATTCAATTAGTTGAAGAAAACGTGAAAACAATGAGATTAGATGCTTATACGAAGAAACTTACGACAGATTCATTCTTAAAATTACTGCTTTTTGCACAGCTTCATGAAACGGAAAGTCTGCACGCGCTGAGTGATTGTCTTTTTAATAAACATCTTCAAGTCAGCACAAACCTTGATTCTATAAGCGTTTCTCAATTATCCCGCAGGCTCAATGGAATGAATCCCGTGCTATTTCAACAACTTTTTCTTGATTTAGTCGCGCAAATTCATCAAAAAACAAATTATGCCAAAATCACTATGCCTTTAAAAATCATTGATTCGAGCACATTGCCACTCAATTTAACCAATCACCGATGGGCTAAATTCCGCAAAACGAAAGCTGGGGTAAAGCTTCATTTACGTCTTGTGTTTATGGAAAAAGGAACGTCCTATCCTGAAAAAGCCGTGCTTACAACAGCGAATGAACATGATCGTAATCAGCTTGAAGTCATGGTTGATGACAAGGAATGCATGTATGTTTTCGACCGTGGATATTTAGATTACGAACGTTTCGATCGCATGACAGATGACGGCTACTTTTTCTTATCCAGACTACGTAAAAATGCAGTAATCCATGAATGTGAAGACTTCCAATTGCCAGAAGGCACAACGGTATTATCGGATCAAGCGGTGTTGATTGGTACAACTCAAAATCGTGCTGAAAACATCTTTCGCTTACTCAAAGTAATAGACTCGAAAGGGAATGAACTACAACTCATCACCAATCGGTTTGACCTGAGTGCAGACGAAATCTCCGAGATGTACAAATCACGCTGGGCAATTGAACTGTTTTTTAAATGGATCAAACAACATTTGAACATCAAAAAGTTCTATGGTCAAAGCGAATGGGCCATTCATAATCAGGTATATATCGCACTCATCGTATATTGCTTGAATGTGTTGGTGCAAATAAAGACACGGAGTAAACATAAAATCTTGAAAATTAGTCGCTATTTAAAGGCTTCTCTTTGGAAACCTGCACATATTTGGATTCGTAAAATCAAAGGGACAGCAGTCCCGTAACAACTAAACTGTCGTTGCCGCAAATGTCTAATTGTAAATAAAAACCAAATGGACGGACCACCTTTATTGGAGTGTATATCTTTTTGGCTCAACGCCGTAAAAATAAATAGTAAGAATTTTAAATCATTTTTTTATGCAACACTAGTGATGTGAAATAAGAAATTTAAAAGCTGAAGAAGAAACGGATTTAATTTATGTAGGGTTAGAAAATATTGAGTCTAAGAGTGGACGCTATATACAAAGTGAAAATGTAGAAATCGAAGGTACTGCAACTAAATTTTATGGGGGAGATGTTTTGTTTGGTAAACTTAGACCATATTTATCCAAAACACTTCTTGCAGATTTTAATGGTCGATGTTCGACGGAAATTTTAGTAATGAAAGTTCTATCAAATACTATTGTAAATGAGCTATTTAAATATATCTTACTTTCACCTAATTTTATTGATGAAATTAATTCTTCAACTTATGGATCAAAAATGCCTAGAGCCAATTGGGATTTCATAGGTAATACGTTTATACCAGTGCCGTTATTAGATGAGCAATTTGAGATTTTAAGTAAAATAAAAGAAACAGAGAAAACTATTTTTTTATTAATCAAAAAGTTGAATTTACAAATTCAAAAACTAAAAGAATACCGCCAAGCCCTAATTTACGAAGCAGTAACAGGCAAAATTGATGTGCAAGATATGGAACTTGATTAAGTGAGGTGAACAGTAGTGGCAGTGGATACATCTGAAAAAGGCTTTGAAACGAATATTGAAGCGGCATTGATTGCGAATGGATATAAAAAGCGTGTGCTTGAAGGTGAGGCGAGTGTGCTTTTTAAGCAGTATGCACTAGATGTAGAGGAGCTATTTGTGTTTTTAGAGGCTACGCAGGAAAAGCGTATGCGTACGTTAGAGAAGTCTTATGGTCCAAATTATAAAGAGCAGGTGCTAAAGCGTATTACGCATCAGCTACATCGACAAGGCTTAGTGCATTGTTTACGTAAAGGCATTCAAGATCGTGGTGTGACACTTCAGCTAGCGATTAATAAACCGCCTACGGATATGAATAAAACGCTTAATGAGCAGTATCAGAAAAATCGTTTTACGGTTTCACGCCAAGTGTATTACAGTGATAAGCATAGTAATAGCTTAGACATGGTGCTGTTTTTAAATGGTCTTCCACTAATTGTGATGGAGTTGAAAAATCCATTAACGAGACAGACAGTCGAGCATGCGATGAAGCAATTAAAGCTTGACCGTAATCCGAATGAGCAGCTATTTAAATTTAATGAACGTGTAGCGGTTTATTTTGCCGTAGATACAGATGAAGTATTTATGACAACCAAACTAGCGAAGGAAGAAACCTATTTCTTACCGTTCAATAAAGGGAATAATGGTGGGAAAGGTAATCCATTATCTTATCAAGGAGATTATCGTACGCACTATTTATGGGATGAAATTTTAGCGCCAGATAGCCTACTCGATATTTTATTCCGCTTCATCTTTATAAAACAGGATGATATTTTAGACTCGAATGGTGAATTGAAACATGTACGTCAAATGCTGATATTCCCTCGTTTCCACCAACTTGATGTTGTACGTAAGCTAGAAACAGATGTCGAAGCTAAGCAAGTTGGGCATAACTATTTAATTCAGCATTCGGCCGGCTCTGGCAAAACGAACTCGATTTCATGGCTAGCACACCGTTTAGCAAAGCTACATGATGATGAAAATAATTCGACGTTTAGTAGCGTTATTGTTATTACGGACCGTCGTGTTTTGGACAAGCAGTTGCAAGATGCGATTTATCAATTAGAACATAAAGCTGGCTTAGTAGAACGTATTAACCAAGATTCAGCGCAGTTAGCAAATGCGATTAACAATGAAACACGTATCATTATTACGACGCTGCAAAAATTTCCATACATTATGGAAAAAGTATCAGATTTAGAGCGTAAAAAATATGCGGTTATTATTGATGAAGCGCACTCTTCACAAGGTGGGAAAGCTTCTACAGCATTGACTAATATTTTATCGGACAAGTCATTAGAGGATGCGTACGAGGAAGATCGTATTGCGGAGGAGTTAGGTGACTTAGAAGAGCAAATCGTTGAAACGATTATGAAAAGTGGTAAGCAGGATAACGTTTCATTCTTTGCGTTTACAGCGACACCTAAGCCAAAGACGCTAGAGAAATTTGGGAAGGTTGGTGCCGATGGTAAGCCAGGTGCTTTCCATGAATACACAATGCGTCAGGCGATTGAAGAAGGCTTTATTTTAGATGTGCTAGAAAACTACACAACATATAAAACGTTCTGGAAAATTGCTAAGACAATAGATAATGATCCAGAAGTGTCACAAAAGCAAGCAACGAAAAAGCTCGCACAGTATGTATCACTGCATCCGCATAGTATAGCGCAAAAGACAGAAATCATCATCGAGCATTATCGTAACTTTACAAGCAAAAAAATTGATGGTCGTGCAAAAGCAATGGTTGTTACATCAAGCCGTTTACATGCGGTACGTTATAAAATCGCCTTCGATAAGTACATCGATGAAATGGGTTACGATGATTTGAAAACGGTTGTAGCTTTCTCTGGTACGGTAAAAGACGGTGAAATACCTTATACCGAAACAGATATGAACGGCTTCTCTGACAAGGAGCTACCGACGAAATTCAACTCAGACGAGTATCAGTTACTGTTAGTAGCAGAAAAATATCAAACAGGATTTGATGAGCCGCTACTGCACACAATGTATGTAGATAAGCCGTTAAATAGCATTAAAGCCGTACAAACACTATCTCGTTTAAATCGTACATGCCCAGGTAAGGATGATACATTCGTCCTTGATTTCGTGAACAATCCAGAAGAAATTAAAGACTCATTTCAGCCCTATTATGAAACGACAAATTTATCTGCTGTAACGGACCCCAATATTTTATATGACTTACAAGCCGAACTAGAGCCGTTCCAAGTGTATACAGAGGAAGAGGTAACAGCAGTCAATGAAATCGAGTTTTCTGGCGGTGTGCAAAAATCAGCAAGCAAGCAAAATAAGCTGAATGCTGAAATCGATAAAGGTGTGGAGCGTTTCAAAAAGCTATCAGAGGAAGAAAAGGAAGCATTTAAAGGCGCTGCGACAAAATTCACTCGTACGTATGGTTTCATCTTACAAATCGCAACATTCATTGATGTGGAGCTGCACAAAACATATATTTATCTAGCGTATTTATTGCGCAAGTTGCCACGTGGCAAAGGCGATAAAGATGTGTATTTGGCCGATGATGTGGCATTAGAGTATTACCGCAATCAAAAGGTATTTGAAGGCAGCATAGCGCTTGAAAAGTCAGGCAGCTATGACCTATCACCTCAATCAAACAGTGCTGGTGGGATGGGAGAAGATGAAAAAGTACGATTATCTTCTATTTTAGATAAGCTGAACGAGCGTTTCGGGACGCAATTTACGGAAATCGACTTCCTATCACGTGAGCAAGTAAAAGAAGACATGATGAACAGCGAAGACATCCAGCAAAAAGCGAAAAACAACACGAAAGAAAACTTCAAATTCGCCTTTGAAAAGACGTTCATAGATTTCGTAATTGATCGTATGAGTACCAATCAGGAGTTCTTTATGAAGATACTGGAGAATAATGAGTTTAAAACAGTGATTATGGAAGATATGATGGATGAAGTTTATGGGGAAGTTAATCGATAATGAAAGAGGTGTTTTGTAGTGAGTAACTTTAAAGATAGCAAGATATATAATATTAATGATTTTATTAACTGGTATCACGACGGGTTGTTACAATTGTCACCAAAATATCAAAGAAATCAGATTTGGAATTTGAAAGCCAAATCTTATCTAATTGACACTATCATTAGGGGATTACCAGTTCCACAAGTTTTTTTAAGGCAAAATACAGATGTAAAAACGTAAGCGTCAAATAGCGCCCACCTGTCTTTCAGGGGGCGCTTATTATATGCTTTATTTAGTTTTATTGGGAACGTGGCAATTTGTCGGCAAGGTCTCCGACCATGGAAGTAGTTGATCTAGCGCCTTTGAATCCTCCAAATCTATTAAAGGAAGCTGTTCAAATACGTGGGTTAAATAAACCAATGGATTTAACTGATTTTCTTTAGCAGTTTCCACAATGCTATAAGCAATTGCGCTTGCTTTTGCACCTTTCATAGATTGAGAGAATAACCAGTTCTTGCGTCCAATTACGAAAGGTTTGATAGCACGTTCGGCCCGGTTATTATCGATTTCCAAACGCCCATCCTGTAGAAACATTGTAAGGCGTGTCCATTGATTTCGGCAATACTTGATGGCCTGCCCTAACGCACTTTTAGGCGCGACGCGCGGACTTTGTGTTTGTAGCCAAGTTGAAAAGGCATCCAGCACAGGCTGACTGCGTTCAAGTCGCTCTTTATAGCGTTCTTCAGGGCTGTGATCCTTTAGCGCGCGTTCAATCGCGAATAATTGGTTACAGAAACGCAGCCCTTCCTCCGCAGCACAAGGAGTTTCCTTATTTTTGGCTTCCGCTGGCAAAGCAGTTAAGGCCTCATCGAATTTTCGACGCGAATGTGCCCAACACCCCACCAATTTCACCTTCGGTATATCATTATACCCTTGGTATCCATCGACGTGCAGATATCCCTTAAAGCCTGAAAGGAAGGCTTTCGGATGTTTGGCTGCCCTTGTTTGTTGGTAATCATACAACACTGCAGCCGATGCATCACGCCCCGTCCGATATAACCACATATAGGACTTGGATGTCGCTGGGCGTCCAGGTTCGGCCAGTACTTGAAGTGTTGTTTCATCCGCATGAATAACATCCTGCATCAATAGATAGGTACGGATATGTTCATAAAGATGGATTAGCCAATGAGTTGCCCCGTACATCATCCAGTTCGCTAAAGTCTGACGTGATAAAGGGACACCTAGACGTTCCAATTGTTTTTCTTGTCGGTAGAGAGGCATACCCTCTACGTATTTTTGATTCATGATATAGGCCATCGCCGAAGGCGAAGCCAAACTACCTGGATACATAGGTGCTGGCATCTTCGCTGTGACAATTGGAGTTTCAGTGCCTTCGCGTTCACAATTTCGGCAGCTGTAGACATGGCGTACATGTTCAACGACCTTCACTTGAGCTGGAATGACTTTTAACTCACGTCGTACTTCTGTACTCATTTCGTGTACTTGTTCACCGCAACACAAACAAGCCTGTTCCTCTTCTGATAAACGATAGTGAATCGTTTCAGTTGGCAGGTTTTCAAGCATCGCCTCGATTTGGCCTGTACGTTTTTTTCGACGATAGGTAATCGATTCAAGCGTTGGTTCCTCTACCTTTTCATCCGCTGTGACTTCAGCTTCATTGAAAAGAGAGAGTGCGAGTTGATCTGGATTGGTTTTTTCACTAGAAGCGCCAAATTTTCGTTGTTGGCTGAGGCGAAATTGTTCTTCTAACCAGTTGAGTTTAGCCTGTAGCGCTTCATTTTGTTTTTCCAACTCCATGTTTTTCGCTGCGAGTTCTTCAATTGTAGATGAGATAACTGCTACTGATTTTTCCATAATAAAAGGAATTCGACATGACTCGACGAATTCCTTTTTTTAAATAATGATTTTTGCAGAAACTTTTGGATGAGCTTGTTTTTGTTCATGTGGTAAGCCATCAAGTAGCCAGTGTAATTGTCGATGGCTAATCGCAAGTGGCTGGGTTGTTTGTCCATCGGGCCACTGGAATAGACCGTTTTCCAACCTTCGGTAGTAAAGCCAAAATCCATTATGATCCCAATGTAGGATTTTCAGTTTGTCGCGCTTTCGATTACAGAAGACAAATAAACTAGGGGAAAACGGATCAAGCTGAAAGCTTTCTTGAACGATGACAGCTAATCCATCGATAGATTTTCGTAAATCAGTACGTCCGCAGGCTAAATACACACAATCAACGGGTGTTTTACTTAACATGCGTTTGAAGTACCTGAAGTACTTCCCCTAAAAGTGTAGGGTTGAATCCCTCTTCAATTTGAATGGAAACAACACCTATCGCAAGTGTCAATTGGGAAGGCATACTTACCTTTGGAGCGATTGTATCAAACGAAACCCACTGCTGGGCTGTAGGTGCAGTATCTACTTTTTGCCATTCCTTTTTAAGCCAAGTATACATACTTGGAACACAGATATTATTTGTAGCACACCAGGCTGTTACACTAGATTCACCACTCGCTTTAAATGCTTCAATCCGTGCGTGCCACATGGCTCGCCGTTCGTCTCGTGTCATGAAAAAACCTCCTAACATTGTTAATGTGATTATCACATAACACGAAAGGGGTTAGAAGGTGGGGAGTATTTGACGCTTACGTAAAAACACTTAAAACCTTTAGAGAAGTAATAGATGGCCAACAAAGATTAACCGCAATTATAGAATTCATAAGTGATGATTTTGCAATATTAAAAACACATTATAAAGATTTTGCAGGATGTAAATATTCAGATTTACCAGAGGAAATACAAGAAAGTATTTTAAATTTCGAACTTTCAGTAGAACTAATTAAATCTAAAGATGATGCAATAATTTATGACATGTTTTCAAGGGTTAACACCAACAGTATGACTGTTAATAGACAGGAATTGAGAAATGCAAAATTTTGGGGAGAGTTCAAAGTATTTGTGTATAATCAGGCAACAGAATGGAGAAATATCTTTATTGAGCAAGGTGTTTTTAAAGATAATAATTTTGCTAGAATGCTTGATGTGGAGTTTATTTCTAGTCTAGTTATACAATTGATTGATGGATTTATTTCAGAAAGTCAGCCAAAAATAGATGATTATTATAAAAAATATGATGAGAAATTTGAAAGAATAGATGAGATAGAATATAGAATGAACGAAATAAAATTAGTTATTTCAAAAATATTTAATGATGAAATGTATCAGACGAATTTATTTAACAAAAAAAATTATTTCTACACTTTATTCTCAATTGTTAACAATGAATTATTCACACTTGTAGGATTAGAAGAATGTCGAACTGTAACAACAGGGGGAGGAAATGTTGCGCAAGATTTAATCAGTCCATTGAAAAACTTTGAATCAAAATATACAGAGTATATAAATGATAGTTTATATGATGATGATGAAAGAAAAGATTTTGAAGTGATAGAAAAAAATCATAAAAGTCGAACAACAAATGCAGCGGAAAGGTAAGCGTCAAATAGCGCCCACCTGTCTTTCAGGGGGCGCTTATTATATGCTTTATTTAGTTTTATTGGGAACGTGGCAATTTGTCGGCAAGGTCTCCGACCATGGAAGTAGTTGATCTAGCGCCTTTGAATCCTCCAAATCTATTAAAGGAAGCTGTTCAAATACGTGGGTTAAATAAACCAATGGATTTAACTGATTTTCTTTAGCAGTTTCCACAATGCTATAAGCAATTGCGCTTGCTTTTGCACCTTTCATAGATTGAGAGAATAACCAGTTCTTGCGTCCAATTACGAAAGGTTTGATAGCACGTTCGGCCCGGTTATTATCGATTTCCAAACGCCCATCCTGTAGAAACATTGTAAGGCATGTCCATTGATTTCGGCAATACTTGATGGCCTGCCCTAACGCACTTTTAGGCGCGACGCGCGGACTTTGTGTTTGTAGCCAAGTTGAAAAGGCATCCAGCACAGGCTGACTGCGTTCAAGTCGCTCTTTATAGCGTTCTTCAGGGCTGTGATCCTTTAGCGCGCGTTCAATCGCGAATAATTGGTTACAGAAACGCAGCCCTTCCTCCGCAGCACAAGGAGTTTCCTTATTTTTGGCTTCCGCTGGCAAAGCAGTTAAGGCCTCATCGAATTTTCGACGCGAATGTGCCCAACACCCCACCAATTTCACCTTCGGTATATCATTATACCCTTGGTATCCATCGACGTGCAGATATCCCTTAAAGCCTGAAAGGAAGGCTTTCGGATGTTTGGCTGCCCTTGTTTGTTGGTAATCATACAACACTGCAGCCGATGCATCACGCCCCGTCCGATATAACCACATATAGGACTTGGATGTCGCTGGGCGTCCAGGTTCGGCCAGTACTTGAAGTGTTGTTTCATCCGCATGAATAACATCCTGTATCAATAGATAGGTACGGATATGTTCATAAAGATGGATTAGCCAATGAGTTGCCCCGTACATCATCCAGTTCGCTAAAGTCTGACGTGATAAAGGGACACCTAGACGTTCCAATTGTTTTTCTTGTCGGTAGAGAGGCATACCCTCTACGTATTTTTGATTCATGATATAGGCCATCGCCGAAGGCGAAGCCAAACTACCTGGATACATAGGTGCTGGCATCTTCGCTGTGACAATTGGAGTTTCAGTGCCTTCGCGTTCACAATTTCGGCAGCTGTAGACATGGCGTACATGTTCAACGACCTTCACTTGAGCTGGAATGACTTTTAACTCACGTCGTACTTCTGTACTCATTTCGTGTACTTGTTCACCGCAACACAAACAAGCCTGTTCCTCTTCTGATAAACGATAGTGAATCGTTTCAGTTGGCAGGTTTTCAAGCATCGCCTCGATTTGGCCTGTACGTTTTTTTCGACGATAGGTAATCGATTCAAGCGTTGGTTCCTCTACCTTTTCATCCGCTGTGACTTCAGCTTCATTGAAAAGAGAGAGTGCGAGTTGATCTGGATTGGTTTTTTCACTAGAAGCGCCAAATTTTCGTTGTTGGCTGAGGCGAAATTGTTCTTCTAACCAGTTGAGTTTAGCCTGTAGCGCTTCATTTTGTTTTTCCAACTCCATGTTTTTCGCTGCGAGTTCTTCAATTGTAGATGAGATAACTGCTACTGATTTTTCCATAATAAAAGGAATTCGACATGACTCGACGAATTCCTTTTTTTAAATAATGATTTTTGCAGAAACTTTTGGATGAGCTTGTTTTTGTTCATGTGGTAAGCCATCAAGTAGCCAGTGTAATTGTCGATGGCTAATCGCAAGTGGCTGGGTTGTTTGTCCATCGGGCCACTGGAATAGACCGTTTTCCAACCTTCGGTAGTAAAGCCAAAATCCATTATGATCCCAATGTAGGATTTTCAGTTTGTCGCGCTTTCGATTACAGAAGACAAATAAACTAGGGGAAAACGGATCAAGCTGAAAGCTTTCTTGAACGATGACAGCTAATCCATCGATAGATTTTCGTAAATCAGTACGTCCGCAGGCTAAATACACACAATCAACGGGTGTTTTACTTAACATGCGTTTGAAGTACCTGAAGTACTTCCCCTAAAAGTGTAGGGTTGAACCCCTCTTCAATTTGAATGGAAACAACACCTATCGCAAGTGTCAATTGGGAAGGCATACTTACCTTTGGAGCGATTGTATCAAACGAAACCCACTGCTGGGCTGTAGGTGCAGTATCTACTTTTTGCCATTCCTTTTTAAGCCAAGTATACATACTTGGAACACAGATATTATTTGTAGCACACCAGGCTGTTACGCTAGATTCACCACTCGCTTTAAATGCTTCAATCCGTGCGTGCCACATGGCTCGCCGTTCGTCTCGTGTCATGAAAAAACCTCCTAACATTGTTAATGTGATTATCACATAACACGAAAGGGGTTAGAAGGTGGGGAGTATTTGACGCTTACGCGGAAAGAAAAACTAGAATACGTCTAGTTTATAAATATTTATCATGACAACCATTATCGGTAATTCTGCCCAGATTACTATAGTTGACTTAGCTTATGATAGTTTAATAAGTGATATTGCACATTGGCAATCTATGGTTCAAACTAATACAAACATTTATGATTTAGCTTTTTTTAAAATTTTTGTTAAATTTGAAGGTTATTTAATTACTGTATTTAAAGAATATATTTGTGGAAATAGTTCAATGAGTTATACTCCTGAATGTAAATTAATGTTTGAGGATTTAAGTCATTTTGAAAGATTAATAAAGAGTAATAGCAAAGGTACGTTTATTGATTATTTAAATATAATAGAGAATTTTTCTAAAGAAGTATTTGCCCAAAATAAAAATCCTTTTGATTGTGTTTTTGCTGATGGAGAATTAAAACCAGTATACTTAAAAATGCGTTATATAAGAAATCATATAGCTCATGAGAGTAGCGAATCTAAGCAAACTTATCATAAAAAAGTATTGAGTAACTTGGCATTCGTAGAACCTAACCAACATCTACAAAAAAGAGTGCCTCAGAAAGGGATCACATATTTTACTGAATATGTTTCGGCAATAGAAAAAGCCGCATTAATATTAAAGAATCCTACGCCTTTTTTATAATGAAGAAAATACTTATCGTATTTAAATCCGTAGTCTTTTTCGTAACTAGCGGATAACCCTGATAAATACTGCTATTAAAGCAAATGGCAGTAGAGCTCCCAGAAGCCCTGGCGAGTATGCAGGTTTATCTGCTAATGCATTTAAGAAACTTATCATAATGGGATTATAGGTTTGTTAGATTGATAATGTAAAACGTTTATCAAATAAAGAGATAGATGTGTTTCGAGAAACATACACAGGTAATTATAATTGTGGCAAGATAAAAGAAAAAGCAGAGCATTCGATTTTGTATTAGAATGCTCTGCTTTTTATGGAATGTTCATATGGTATTAACGAATTTAGTGGATAAATTCAAAAAAAAGCCAAATCATAAGTACTTTTGGATACAATTGTGTTCTTGCAGCCTTGTAACAATCGTGTTGTAAATATGAATGAGAACTAATTCAGTTTTTCTCTTTTTGATTAGTGTTGGACCGCTCTCTGTCAGCAACTTCACTATTTTTAAACATTAATTCTAAGTATGATAAATGTGATTTTTTTCTTAAAGGCTATGTTAAAGGTAAAGGTTGACTTTTCGTAAAATGGTATTATGAAGATTAGCCTACAACTAATAAGTTTCAACCTTATGTTTAAAAAAAGTTTGTGAAAGAATGTACTTAAACTAATGTCGCAGGTTAGTTTAATAAGTCATTCAAAATTAGATATAATTGAAGAATGATTTTAAAAACTAAACTAGATAATAGAGAGGATTGCTGAAATGGCGAATATAGGTATTCATTTCAATGATGATGGACAATTAACACCTGAAGATAGAGACAGAAACGAAGATATTATAAATATGGTATGGAATATTTTAAGCAATCAAGCTGGTGATTCGAATAGGGAAAAATATGATGCGGTAAGTAAATTGATGCGAGGTTGGACCTCTATACACACAACAAACGGGGATTATAGAGGGGTGCCATATTTTACACCAAAGGCTTATGAAAAGTATCAACAGTTATGGGAAGAGAATAATCATAAATTAACTCAATTTAGTGCTGTGCTTGGTAAGCATTTTACACATGAACATATTCTTCCTGTTGCGGCAGCGGTTAGATTATTTAATGCAAATAATCAAATAACTGAAGAGCTTGTTCGAGAAGTTCTTTATAATCAGGTAAATGCAGCAGTCGTGACTACTGATGAAGCAAAGTTATTGGATAAAAGTCAATTTAAAGAAAAAATGCCGGAAAGTTTCTATGAAACGGGGAACATATTTGAAAGATATAGGGCTGTCAATTTGTCTTTATTATATGTGGTATGGAGTGAAGGCAATAAAGAAATTGTCGGAGAGCCGAAACCGGTTAACTTGCAAAAAGATGTATTAGATAACCATATTGAACACGCTATGCAGGATTTTATTGAAACAGCCCGTACTAATATACTTGAATTTTTAGATAAGGGAACAGCTGAATTAGAATCTAGAATTAAAGCGAAAAAAGGAAAAAAAGACGAATAATGTACTTAAATAGCTAGCGATTAAGAAACATAGCTTTCTTAAATTAACAAAAAGTTGTAATAAAGAAGACGCAGTTGCTTTTTGAAATTTGTTTTACATGAGTTTGATATGGTTTTTCTGCTTTTTTCCATCATCAATTAATAAAACTGTGTCATTTCAATACTTTTAGAGTTATTTCGATCCCGACCACCGGTATCAGTAGACGAAGATACGTTGCGTCCAATATATAGTGAAAGATCACAAACCTTGATTAAAGAGTTTGTGAAGCCAACATACGTGCGAAAGGTATTATCATAGTTCAAAGCCTTCATAGGAACATCGCAAGCACTTGATCTAAAATAAATATTGTCCACCGCATCGCATTTTTTTTAAAACGTAGTCAAAAGCGTAGTCAAAAATTTATAATAGCAGCTATAAACCCTTGGAAAGGCTGATTATATAATCTTTCTAGATATGGTTGGTTCGACTCCCGCCGTCTCCATATTACAATTTCATTGAGTTTCAATGAACGCCAAAACCCTTGATACAGCAAGGGTTTTGGCGTTTATTTCATGTGGTTTTATTGGATTATAAAAACTTGACGAAAGTGTAAAATGGGAGTAATCTACACTAGTTACAGAAAAGAGTTATTGTAAAGTAACATTTCTTCAATTTACTACCAATAATTTAAATTTAAATAAGTAAAAGGTTGGTGTAAAAATGAAAAATCTAGTAAGTAAAAAAGATTATCTTTTAAACAACTTTTTAAGGGTATATTTATTAGCTGTTTTGACGTTATGGATTAAAACATATATCACTCAAACATTACAATTTGAACTAGGTGTAGAAGGACCTCTTCAACAATTCCTTTTACTAATAAATCCACTTGGTTCAGCATTGCTATTTCTAGGAATTTCATTTTTATTTAGAGGGAAGAAAAAATATACAGCACTAGTTGTTGTTTACACTCTTATGTCTATTCTTTTATATGCGAATGTAGTTTATTACCGGTTTTTTAGTGATTTCATTACATTACCTACACTTTTCCAAACTCAGAATTTCGGGGATTTAGGTGGAAGTGTTCTTTCTTTAATACAACCTTTTGATATCTTGTTCTTTGTGGATGTATTTGTACTGTTTTACCTACGATTCTCAAGAAAAATACAAAAAGAAACAAATCGTTTAGGAACTAAAAAAGCAATAGCAATTATTGCTTTTGCATTAGTAGTATCAATCATAAATTTGGGACTAGCTGAACTTAGTCGTCCGCAACTATTAACTCGGGGTTTTGATAGAAACTATATTGTGAAATATCTAGGAATGTATAACTATTCGATTTATGATTCAGTTGAAACTGTGAAAGCATCATCACAGAGAGCTTTGGCGGATAGTGATGATATTACAGAAGTGATTAACTATACAGCATCTAACTACGCCAAACCCGATGCAGAATATTTTGGTGCAGCAAAAGGAATGAACGTCATCTATTTACATTTAGAATCATTCCAAAACTTTCTTATCAACTACAAATTAATCGGTGAAGAAGTTACACCATTTTTAAATTCATTAACAAAAGATGAGAATACAACGTATTTCGATAACTTCTTCCACCAAACAGGTCAAGGTAAAACTTCCGATGCAGAATTTATGCTGGAAAATTCTATATTTGGGTTACCACAAGGGTCTGCTTATATTACAAAAGCACAAAATACGTACCAAGCAGCTCCTAGTATCTTAAAAGATTATGGTTATACATCAGCTGTATTCCACGGTAATAACGGGAGCTTCTGGAATCGAAATGTAATTTATAAAACATTTGGATTCGATAACTTCTTTGATGCTAGTTATTATGACACGAGTTCTTCAGAAGACATGGCGGAATATGGTTTGTTAGATAAACCATTCTATGAACAATCTGAAGGTCTTTTAAGTTCGTTACCACAACCTTTTTATACGAAATTTATTACGGTAGGAAACCACTTTCCATATAATATTAATCAAGACTTAGTAACAATTGATAAAGCCAATACAGGAGATGTAAGTGTTGACGATTATTTCCAAACGGCGCGTTATACAGATGAAGCAATCAAACAAGTCTTCAACCAATTAAAAGAATTAGGCTTATATGATAATACGATGATTGTTCTTTATGGTGACCATTACGGTATTTCAGATAATCATAATAAAGCGATGGGACAAGTTATGGGGAAAGAAATTACACCATATGAAAGTGCTAATTTACAGCGCGTACCATTATTCATACATGTTCCAGGAATGCAAGGTGGAACCAACCACACTTATGGTGGCCAAACAGACCTTCTTCCAACGTTATTACATTTACTAGGAATTGATACGAAAAAATTCATTCAATTTGGTTCAGATTTATTATCAGAAGAGCGTGATGAAATTGTTCCATTTAGAAATGGCGGTTTTGTCAGTCCTACGATTTATTCAATTAATGGGAAGTTTTATGATAATAAAACAGGCTTACCACTAGATGATAGTCAATTAGAGTTTGCGAATACTATCAAAAAAGAAGTGGATAATAAATTAGAACTTTCCGACAAAGTTGTAAATGGTGACTTATTGAGATTCTATACGCCAACAGGATATACTCCAGTTGATCCTTCTCAGTTCAATTACAACAAAGATGAGAATGTAAAATCTAACTAATGGTTGAAATTTAATGGGCAGTTCAAGAAGATATGTATGATATCAAAGTGTTTATGATCCGATTACTTTATGATATCTTACTGTTATCTTGAATTGCCTTTTTCATTTGCCAACTATCGATTGGCTAATGAATGAATTTATCGGACACCCTATTCGAAAGGGACGTAGCTATCGAATACTTGGTTTGTAAAAGAGGGCGAACTGCATTTGTTCGCAATTCAATACGTGACTGGATCAGAAACTAATCCGAATATCAAAGGGATTCTCGACAGCAAGCAATTTGATAAGTACAAAGCTGCAAAGCCATTGAAGCACGTACCGGAAATGAAGCGTCAGTGGATACATGTATTGAATGAGGTTATTGTACCTTATGGAGATGAATTGAGATGAGTGACTGACACCTTTTATTTTAAAGAAAGAAGGTTTTACTATGAAATCTATATTATTAATTGGACAATCGAATATGGCGGGAAGAGGATTTATTGACGATGTACCGCCTATTTATAATGAACACATAAAGATGTTAAGGAACGGAAGATGGCAAATGATGGCGGAACCGCTTAATTTTGATCGTCATATATCTGGTATTGGGCCAGCAGCCTCTTTTGCTCAGGCTTGGACAGAGGATTATCCAGGTGAATCCATTGGGTTAATAGCATGTGCTGAAGGCGGAAGCTCAATTGATGAGTGGACAATTGATGGACTATTAACAAGACATGCAATTACTGAAGCAAAGTTTGCTATGGAATCGAGTGAAATAATAGGGGTTTTATGGCATCAAGGAGAAAGTGACAGTTTTGGAGAACGTTATAAGACGTATGAAGATAAATTGCTTTCATTATTTAAACACTTGAGAGAAGAATTGAATGTACCAGATATCCCGATTATTATTGGTGAATTAGGGCATTACCTAGGAGAAGTAGGATTTGGAAAAAGTGCTGTAGAATATAATCAAATTAACCAGATTTTATCTAAAGTTGCCCATAACAATGAAAATTGCTACTTTGTAACGTCCGAAGGCTTAACAGCAAATCCAGATGGCATTCATATTGATGCTATCTCTCAAAGGAAATTTGGATTAAGATACTATGATGCTTTTTCAAAACAAAAACATGTTTTAGATATTTTGGACATAGAGCGTGATTGGATTGAAAAGGAAGCAAAACGTGAACTAACTAAAAATGAATGTATATATGTTCAAAGTATGGAGTTTGCCTTAGGACAATTGAGTTTTGAGGAGTTTTCTGCTAATGTGTCCAAAATTAATGAAAGCAAGTAAAGCAAAGTTAATTTCATTTAAATTTTGGGGTACCTGTGCAATGAACTATTCAACCAATTGTATGAAAAGGAAAAAGGATAGATATTGAAGTAAATATATTATCTACTCCTTATAAATATATAATAGGAATGAATGAACGGAAGGGAGTGTCAATATTTATGTGTAAATGACAATCCAACCTTTTCTTAAAGATCATCACACTTTTTTATTTTAGCTTATTCAAATAGATGATTTTGTTTTGTGATTTCGAGAAAGAGGTACCTATTCATCAAAACCATATTAAACGCTTTAAGTCTTTTTTTATTCTTTCACTTCAAACATCTCAGCTAACTCTGCGCGTGCTTGATCGAAACCGATATGGCATCGTGTGGCGAAGCGTTGGTTGTACTCTTCGAACTGGGAAACTAGGAAGCGTTCAAGTGATTCTTCGTTTGGAAACTGCTCTTTACGCTTGGTATATTTCTTAATTTGCTTGTTAAAAGACTCGATTAAATTCGTTGAGTATATGCTGCGCCAAATTGATTTTGGAAAGCTGTAGAAGGTAAGTAGATGGTCATTTGTAGCGAGTGATTTTGTCACCTTTGGGTATGATTTCTTCCACTTTGAACAGAAATTATCTAACGCGACTTGCCCAGCTTCCTGATCATCAGCTCGGTAAACCGTTTTGAAGTCATCACAAATCTCAGCACGATCCTCGACACGTACTTTATGTGAAATAGTACGTACCACATGCACTAAACATGTTTGGAATTGCGCTTTAGGAAATACGCTTGTAATTGTGGCCACCATGCCTGTTAAGCCGTCTGAAAGGAAGAGCAGGACTTCTTCTACGCCACGCTCTTTTATTTCTAGTAAGAGCTCTTTCCAATTGAATGCTGATTCTGTTGGCGCGATTGTGTAAGTAATCACTTCTTTTGAGCCATCTTCGCGAATGCCCACGGCTATATAAACAGCTTCTTTGGAGACCGTTTCACGTCGAATAGAAATATAGGTTGCGTCTAAATAAACACAGACATAGCGCGCACTGAGTTTCCTTCTATTAAAGGCTTCTACTTGTTCACCCACTACCTGTGTCATATTAGATATTGTTTGACGTGTGTAATGATGGCCATACATTTTCTCGATTAAATCTGCAATTTCCGACATGGTCACGCCTTTTTGAAACATGTGAATGACAAATTGTAACCGTCAAGTAGAATTGAGCAGTTTTCACAAATTAAGTTTGATCAATTTTCCACAATTAAGTTTGAGCACTTACTTCGGGAAACAAAGTCTTTCTGTACTTCATACGCATACTTTCTTCGTCTTCTCCGAAGGAAATCACCTCACTTCGATGTAGAAGGCGATCCAATATAGCGGTTGTCAGTGAGGTATCTCCTAAAAATTTACCCCATTCATTTGGACCCTTATTCGAAGTTAATATAAATGCGGTTTTATCATACATGTCATATATAAACTGGAAAAACAGGCTTGCTTCCTTTGGATCTACAGTCATATACATAACATCATCAATAATTATTAAATCTGATGTTGTAATACGTTTATAGCGTGTCTTTGATTTACTAACGTAATCACTGCTTTTTAAAATATATATTAGTTCTCCCATTGAAACGAAGGTCACTTGATATCCATGTTCAATAGCCAAAGTGCCTAGTCCTACGGACAAATGTGTTTTGCCTGTCCCAGGTGGGCCCATTAGAATTAGGGTAAACATCTCTTCAATCCAATTTAAATCTTTTAATAATTTAAACTGTCTCTCGCCAATCGCATTTTGTTCTTCCAGTCGATAATCTGCCAGTGTTTTTGGATAGGGAAAGTCTGCCCATTGCATTAGTCGATGAATGGTCTTTTTTTCTCTGCACACCATTTCATGGGTAAGGAGTTCATTAATAAACTCGTGATAAGTCCAACTGCCCGATTCTGCATTACGCAAAAGAGCGGGAAGCTCTTTTGCGGTTTCAGCGAGTCTCAAGGTTCTACATTTTTCTTGTAATAGTTCAATAGGAGAGGTCATGACCTTTTACCCCCAGATAATAAATCGGTGTAGTAATCTTCTGATCGTTCTGCTGCCTTATATTCTTGATATTTTGGTGAATTGGTAATTACTTCTTTTACTTGCATCTGTGATTCTTTATGTAGCGTGAAAGCGACATCTCTGAAGTCATTAGCACTAATCATATGCAAAGTTTTCACAGTTTCCAGCGCTTCATTTATATGCTCTGGATGATTTCGAATGACCATTTGTAATACTTTCAACTGGTCTAATAAGTGTCTTGGATACTTCTTATTCAATTCATCTAAAAACCAACAAATCAATTCTTTATTAGAAAACCTAATCACAATTTCGTCTCTCAATAGCGTTTTCTTTGGACTTGGTTTCTTATGATGAGTTGGATCATAAACTAATTGTCCTTTCGAACTACAGAGTAAATGTCTCGCGATTAATTCTCCAGATGTCTGTAATCGAATATTTAGGTGGTCATCTGTGGTTACTTCTAAATATGCCATGTTTTTAGTTTTCGCATCGTACGTACCTGTAGGTACGGAATAACGATTGGATTCAAAGCGTATGACATTGTCCTTTTGAATTGTTCTTGTTATACTTTCTATTAGGGAATTCTCGAAAGAGAATTTTGAAGAGACTTTTCTTAAGTGCAGTTTTTCGACTGTATGCACTTCAGAAGGTCTTTTTTTTGTATTATGATGCACTTTGTAGTTTCCGGTTCTCTCAAGCCATTGAATGGCTTGTTGATTCCACAAATGGATGTCTTGAAACTCACGATTCTTCATGAAGTTATGCTTCACGAACTTGACGACTTGTTCTATTTTCCCTTTTGATTCGGGATCGCTTTTTCTACATAAATAAATAGAAAATTTTCTTAGTTTACGGTAATTATCAAATTCCTTGGTAAATAATAAGTCACCCGCATTTTCACTTACAGCTAGTAAAGCATCTTGGTCATATACCATTTCTTCAGGCATGCCTCCAAAAAACTCAAAAGCATTTTCATGACAGCGGACTAAATCTCTTGTATGGAAATGTCTATCTAAGAATTCAATGTACTTATACCTAGAATTGGATAATACAAACCCAATAAAATAAAGCCTTCTTCTCTTTCCGTCATTACAAGTCACCAAATCTTGACCGAAATCTACTTGTGCTTGAAAACCCATCGGACTATCCGGAACTGCTTCATAAACTCTTTGTTCAGACACTTTTGGTATATGATATGCAGCACGTAACTCATTCACATAATTCCTAGTAGTATTCTCCACAATATTATCTTCATTCAACCCCTGATTCTCTTTCAACCAGTCGTAGACCTGGGCACTACTCATATCAGGATATTTCTTCAACCATCCAACAATGACATCCCTGTAGGGATCCAACTTCTTTTTACGTGATTGTAAGGAGACTAAATAATCCTCAAATTCTTCAGATGTACTCTTTAGATATTTAGAAACGGTATTTCTTGAAATGTCCAACTTTCTCGCAATTGCCGACTTAGAAAAGCCCATTTCGGATAACTCGCAGATTTTCATATAAATCATGATTTTCTTCACTCCAGTTTCCTCACTTCCTTTTACAAGTTTAGTATAAAGGAAGTGAATTATTTAGAGGAAAACTGCTCAATCTTATTTGTGGAAAACTGCTCACTTTAGTTTATCGTTTACACAAATGATTCGAGTGTATCGTTTGACCGCTTATAAGGCGCGACTGTCTGTTGTTTAAACTCACCGTTTCGATCACGGGGAATTGTGATTTGTAGGTCACCATATTCCGTGTGTAGCGTTCGGTCATATGAACCATTACGTGAATTACCTGAATTAAAGCCGATTCGGTCGTATTTTTCATAATCTAAAAAAGCCGTCAGCTCCGTGGCGAGCAGCGCATTTACCGCTGTTTCTAAATGCGAACGAAAAACCTCGGTAATATCTTGTTTTTGTACTAGTGCTTGAACAATATCTGTTGTAAACTGAGTCATAGGGAAGACCTCTTTTCTAGGATTGGTTGTGGTGACTTAATTCTACCAAGAAAAGGTCTTCCTTTTTTGTATTTATTCATTTACACAAGATATTTTACACTCTCGAACGGAATAGTGTCGTACACAGGTACCTGAAATTTTGGACAAACGGGTATCGTTTCTAAGCTGATTGTGATTAAAATAATGTATTGAAAATTTGACTACAGCTCATATATCATTAATTCAAGAAAAGAAGTTACCCGAGTTTTCGCTTCGCATAGGGGTGTTGGTCTAAGAAGGATTCGCTCTCATTTTTTCGGGTATAAACAGGTAGTTGAAATAGGAAAATAACAATAAAATTCATGTGAAGAAAGGGAGTTTAACTATGAAGAATGTAACACCATTTTTAATGTTTCAAGGCGGTATTGCAGAAGAAGCTATGACATACTACACATCACTCATCGAGGATTCGGAAATTAAAAGCATTACTCGATACGGGGCTGAAGGACCTGGTGAAGAAGGGACAGTTATACAAGCTGTATTCTCGTTAAAGGGGCAGGAGTTCATGTGTATTGACAGTCATGTTGACCATGAGTTTGCGTTTACCCCGTCTTTTTCTATCTTTCTTACGTGTGATACTGAAGAGGAAATTGACAGCCTTTATGATAAAATGATGCAAAATGGCACAGCACTCATGCCTATAAATAACTATGGGTTCAGCAAGAAATTCGGATGGTTGAATGACCAGTTTGGTGTATCCTGGCAGTTGAACTTACCAGAGTAAACTGAAATAAATATCAATAATCTTTTATTATGGCCAAACATCAGATTTATACGATGGGTGCCGCAAAAGTTTATGGCTGTTATATTTCCAAAGCAGAGAAAAAAGGGCGTACAAAATCAGAAGTCGATGAAATTATCCGTTGGTTGTCAGGGTATAGCCAGGAAGAGTTAGAAGTACAACTGGAAAAGCAGATCATTTTTTAGTAAAGGGTACCGGGTTCTAATTCAGTTCTGAATTGATTTAGAACCTAGTACTCGACACTAATTATCTTCTGAAGTATCAGTTTCGTTATTTTAGTAAGAATTCATTTAATGCTTGTTGTAAAGTACCAAAGGTTTTCGTTTCTTTATCAAAATTTATACCTAAACGAATCAACTGTCTAACAACATCTGGACGCAAGCCAGTAATGATTGTGCGACATCCCATCATGGAAGTACCGTAAATAGTTTTCATAAGATGTTCAATTACACTACTTTCCATACTAGCTATGCCAGATAAGTCAATGATTAATGTTTGAAAATGAAGCCTATTAATCTCTTCTAAAATCTTTTCCTCTAGGATCGTTGTTCTAAATGAGTCCATTGCGCCAATTAAGGGAAGTATACATATACTGGGCGTTATTGGAATAATGGGGACAGATAAGGTTTCAACTATTTCCCTTTGAGCCAAAATCAATGAATCTTTAAATGTTGAATAGTTAATAAAGAATGAATTTAAAAAGTCATCTGAATCAATTTCATAATAGCCATTTTTAAAAATGTGTAGAGTAGCCCCTTGATGATTTTCAAGTTTTTTAAAAATAAAATTTCGATGTAGTTAAGCTACTTGTAACGACTGTTGCTTCATTACTACTCTGATCCGATCCGTGGCTAATTTTGAAGCATTATAAACAAGCGTCACCAATTGGAAGTGCAGCTTCGCTTTCTTTCCAGTTCGATGACGGACATTATTGAGCCCGAAGAATTCTTTTAAATACGCATTGACCCGTTCGACAGCGGTACGTTCCTTGTACAGTTCATCCCACTTTTTCGATCCCCTGGCTGGATTGGTGTACTTCCTGAAATCCGTGGATTGTCTAATTTTATAGGTCTTTTGACAAAGGGTGTCGTGTTGTAATGGACAGGTCGCACATTCTTTCGGGCGTGTATATTTCAGTGTCTTGTATTTCGGATCGAAGCTATCGTAAAGATAGGAATGCTCTACGACACACGTCGGTGCGAAATGCTCGTCGTAACCGACCATCTCTCCTTCGTTGCGTCGATTATACGGAATGACGGCTTGTAGATTTTGGTCAGTCAATTGTTGATAAATCGGTTCGTAGTCGTAACCGGCATCGAAAAGACCTGTGTTAAATAAAGCTGGAAGGTCCCGATCAATTTTCTTCAATAATGGAATGGCTGCTTTCCCGTCATTGAGACTACCGGACGTCATCATACCCGTAAGAATATATTGGCTTTTTGTGCTGACGGCCAAATGACCTTTATAACCAAACCAGAAGGTGTTTTTTCCATCACTGTTTTTCTTGATTCCCCATTTCGGATCGATAGGGGCCTCTTTAAACAACGTTTCTACTGATTCGGATAGCTGATGTACAATCTCTTTTTCATAAATCGGACGCGCTTTCTCCGCCGCCTGTTTTTCTTTCAACCATTGTTCACGTTCGGCTTTTGGCTTGCGACCGCGCTTTTTCGAAGCCGGCTTTTCTTTCTTTTCGGAAGCCTGGGCACGATCCCTCGCCTCGAAATGGGTGGCGTCAATGGCGATGTTTTCTTCGCCAATATGCCCTTCATCGATGGCCAGCAAAATAAGATTGTCATGAATTTGGGTCATCGTATCTGATTCACTGATGACGGTAATCATCCTGGAATAAGAAGCTTCGGATGGGATTTGGTCGGAATGAAGAAAACCACAGTCATAACGAAAAATGGGGTCACGATCCAACCGTCTGACAAGATCCTTGATTGTCACAATACGCTCGACGACGCGAGCGATAAGTGAATAGATCATGGCACCGTAATTCAATTCTCTAGGTGCACCTACTTTTTTCGGTTTATCGAATAGATTCAAGATAGGATTTAAGTTAACTGTTGAAAAAACTGCTTCAAAATGATGGGTGGGTTCCATCTTATATAATTCATGCATGTCAAACAGGCTTTGTTGTCGTATAATGGACATAGGGGCATCTCTCCAGTCTGTTATGTATGTGTCGTAACTTACATTATACAGGATTTGGGGAGGTGCTCTATTTTTTATGTCTTGAAAGCCTTGATACGTAAGGGCTTAGGATTATGAAATTAACTCGAGTATCTAAAAAATAGAGAAAGATATATTGCTGAAGGTAGAGCAATAGAAGGAAATGCAGCTCAAAAAATGGCTAGACAAGAAGCGCTTAAAGACAAAATTACTGAACTGCGAAAACAAGGACTTGCCAGAGCGGATGCGACAAAGCAAGCTTCAGAATGGATGGGAACAAAAGCAGCACTCCATAATCCAGATCAAATAGCTGGAGGAAGAGCAAACATTATTGGAGGTTTGGGGGATAAAAGAGTAAATTCCTCCATTGGTTCTCAATGGAAATATAGGATTGATATTGTTGATGATCAAATAAGGGGAATTGCTAAGAATATGACACCTGAGCAGCTAAAGAATAATTATTTAAATGTGAAATTAACTGAATAATCAAAGGGGGCTTTTTAAGTGGAAACTATATTTAGCGATTTTATTAAACATGAAACTGTTGATGAAGATGTTATTTTGAAGTATAAGGATAAACTTCCTGAAGAGTTAATAGAAACATGGGGAAAATATGGTTTTGGTAGTTTCGTAAATGACTATTTAAAAGTTATTAATCCAGACGATTATTTAGATGTTTTAGAGAGAAGTTACCTAAGGTATGAGCAAGCGATTCCTATTTTTACAACCGCAATGGGTGATATTATAGTATGGGAAAAAGATAAGTATGTAAATTTGTTAAACTTTAGGAAAGGATATGTTAATGTTGTTTCATCCGGATTTGAATTCTTTTTTGATGATTTAAAAGATAATGACTTTATGAACGATGAATTAATGTGGCAGCCTTATCCTGAAGCGACTAGTAAATATAGTGCCCCTAACTATGACGAGTGTTTTGGATACACCCCTTTATTAGGATTAGGTGGAACAGAAAAAGCTGAAAATCTAAAAACAGTGAAACTAATAGAGCATATATTAATTGCCACTGAATTCATGGGTCCTATTGAATAACAAGAAACTCAGTTTTAGATAAGACGAGTCGAGTGAACAATGATTAACTCATAAACTAAGCTGGAAGATATATTTTCTTCCAGTTTTTCGCATCTTTCATCCCTTGTTTATATTTTAATTATAAACTTTTAAAAATAAGTCCTTACAGAAGTTGATGAATTCAACAATGGAGCGTACTCCCATCACGGATACGTTCTTTTTTCTATATATAAACAATGTGAGGTTGATAAAAGTCATAAACATTTCATCTGAGTAGAATACCTAAACTTATTAAGTCCTGTTATTCCACGAGACGAATCCACTCACGAGACAAATAAGCAGGATCAATCAGCCGTTAAGACGTAAAATTCCGACTAATGCCGCCTACTTATTAATTATAGCCAAATATGGACAATAATCAATAATAGGCGAAATAGTCAGTAAAACCGGATGTCACTCGCAATCATTTAGTGAGTGCTGCCTGTGTACGGTGCAAATTGGACACAATTCAGAATTAATTAGAATTGTCTGGTGCACAGGCAGATGAAACTGAATTCCCAAATAAATGAAGCAGGTGGGAAATGGCATCAGATGGAACAAGAGTGGGCATCAGCTTTAGGTAGAGAAGGAGGTAGCGCCAAAGTGAAAATAAAACCTCAATACACTGGTAGTTCCGCTAGACCAGATAATTTTATAGTCGAGTATTCAATCGATGGTGGTAGGGTAAAAAAGGTAACAGTCCAAAATCAGAATGGGGGTTAGTAAACTTATGGAACAACAGATGAATCAGATGTACCCCGTCATAGCAGAGGATATCCTTGGTATGATACCTGATGGTAATTGGTATGAGATTTACTTATATGCTGAAATTTTGGATGGTTCTAGAGAAGTGTTCTTTTATTTCAATACTTACGAGAATGAAGATTTTATATATTCTCATGATATTCCTGCAAAATATAATGTAAGTGAAAAAACCTATGATAGCTTGTTATTAGAATTACAAACTAAATTTCATGATTTAAGACAAATATTTATTGATAATGATCAAGAGCCTTGGACGAATTTAACACTAATATTGAAGTATCCTGGAAAGATAAAAATTAATTATGATTATGAAGACGTAATAAATTCGGTTATATCTCCAACGCAGCGACAAATGGTTTTTGAATATCAACATTTAGGGTTGCTACCTCAAAGTGAGATAAACAGACAGTTTGTGCGGAATTATGTAAATAATAAAAATGGGAAGAGATAAAATTCAAATATCTAAAATTCTGACTAGCTGTATGAATTACAAGGCTTATATAAGTGTCGGGTACCAGGTACTCAAACAATTCGCTACTCTGGTAATTTAATCGTAGGTCCAGGAGTTAAGTGTATAATAGCTTCGCATCAGGATTTATCTCCTGTGTGGGGCTTTTTGTACTTCTATCCCACTGACTTATGGGTAAAGGAACATGAACAGCTAATCGGTACGATGATTACTGCCGCCACTTTTCACACCCTTGAAGGGAAAAAGTAACTACTATTGAAGAAAACATAGAGGGAAATATAAAATATTATGAGTATGAAAATGGTTTACTCATTAAAGAGTATGTTGTAGGCCAAACAGTTTTCTATGAAGTTGTTTCCAAAGTTGACTATAAAGTAGAAGAAATCGTTGAAGTCGACAAACCGAAAGAAAACAAATTTCTAGATTATTTTCAGGTTGGATTAGATATTGCAGGGCTTGTCCCTGTTATTGGTGAAGCAGCAGATGGGGTAAATGGTGTCATCTATACGGCGAGAGGGGATACGTTAAATGCGGCCCTTTCTTTTGGAGCGATGATTCCAGTTGCCGGCTGGGCAAGTACGGGCGGGAAATTAGCCTTAAAAGGAAATGATTTAAATCAAGTAAGTAAAGTGGTAAGTACAGAGAAGATGGCGTCCATCTATTCGCCAATTTACCAAGATGTCGTCAACAGTTCACTAGGCAAAACTCAAAAGCAACTAGATCTCTTAACTAATACTCATTACCAATTGGGTAGGCCAAATGCCCTTGCATTCAATATGCCATTCCCAAAAACAGATATTCCTACGAGTATCAAAGTTGGAGATGTTAAGGTTGAAGTGAAGAATGTGGATGTTGGGGCTAAGGGGACGGGAAAAGGTATAGTCAACGAAGTTAAAGAAATTGACTTCGGAAAGCACATAATAAAAGGTGAAAATGGTAAGAAACAACTACTCCCAAATACTAAGTATGTAACCAATAATAACTACAAATATACTACTGATGAACTTGGAAGTATAGTAAATGTAAATGCTCCTGAACTTGTATTGAAAAAGGCTGATAGAAATAAATATGCCCAGGCAAATGTAGGGGGAAAAGACAGATTACCAGATGATGATGGCGGACATTTAATAGGAGCACAATTTAATGGTCCTCCTGATATTGATAATCTTGTACC
The DNA here is from genome assembly GCF_038007465.1 of Sporosarcina sp. FSL K6-1508. Lineage (NCBI taxonomy): Bacteria > Bacillati > Bacillota > Bacilli > Caryophanales > Caryophanaceae > Sporosarcina > Sporosarcina sp. FSL K6-1508. The sequence goes on from NZ_JBBOXF010000001.1 coordinate 1,745,027, forward strand.
ACAAAATAGTCAAATTAATAGGAGGGGTGGAGTTTGGTACGAAATGGAGACTGAGTGGGCCAATGCATTGAAAGAGATACCACCGAAGAGTTTCTATTAGCATTGATCCAATCTATTCTAATAATTCAATGCGACCTGATTCCTTTATGGTCGAATATGAAATTGAAGGACAATTCCCAGTGATTCGTGAGATTGCAAATAAATCAGGAGGCTGATATTGATGAGTTTTGAAATAGAATTAAACAAGTTATATAATAAAATTGCACAACAGGTTAATGATATGATTCCAACTGAATGGGATAATTTCTATTTTAATGGTGAAGTAAAGGAGGGAGAAGGAGGAGTTTTCTTCTTTTTACACACCAAGGTGAGGAGCAACACGTTTATTCACATTATATTCCAAAATTATATAGTATAGATAAGAGGGCTTATAATAAAGAACTACATAAATTATTGCAACTAACTGTTGAACTTCAAAAAGTTTTTACTGATAACGACCAAGAACCTTGGTTTTCAGTGACATTATTATTAAATGATACAGGAAAATTAAATGTACATTTTGATTATACAAATTGGCATGAAAGTGAATTTGGTCCAACAGCTAGAATTAAGTATTTTGAATATAAATATGTAAGCCAAAACAAAGAACAGCCAGATTTAGATTTAATAGAGAGAATGAAGGAATTTGAAAAAAAGTAAACAATAAAGCACTTGATTGCCTTTTAATAGGCGACAAGTGCTTCTTTATATTTTTATACTTATTGTAATTAAGTGGGCGTTAATCCGAGACCTAGTACTTTTCACAGCTCTATAATAAATTCGTCTTCTACTGAAAGTGACTTCTTACTCCAAGGAAAACAAAGTACTAGATACTTTTCAGTTTGACTTAGATATTGCCGGGCTTGTGTGAAGTAGCAGATGGCGTAAATGGAGTTATCTATGCTGCGAGAGGGGATACATTAAATGCAACCCTTTCTTTGGGAGCGATGATTCCCTTCGCTGACTGGGCAAGTGCGGGTGTGAAATTAACCGGAAAAGCACAAGATCTAAATCAAGTAAGTAAAGTGGTAAGAACAGAGAAGATGGAGTCCATCTATTCTCCAATTTACAAAGATGTCGTCAACAGTCCGCTGGGCAAAACTCAAAATCAACTAGATCTCTTAACTAATACTCATTACCAATTGGGTACGCCAAATGCCCTTGCATTCAATATGCCATTTGCAAAAACGGATATCCCTATGAGTATCAAAAGTGGAGATGTCGATGTCAAGGTTGAAATAAAGAATGTGGATGTTGGGGCCAAGGGGACGGATAAAAACATTACGCAAGGTGCAAGACATGGGGAAAGGAAAATTTCCGATGAGACATATGCTAAATTAAGAAGAGCATCGCCATCTTCTAAAATACAAAAAGAAGTTAATAAAAATATTGATGTTATTATTGGAACTGAGGATTTTGCTTTACCCGAAAAAATAATTGAAAAAAACTGCATGCAGATCATATTGTTTCTTTAGAGAAAATAGCTCATTTGGAAGGTTTTGAGACATTGACTTACCAACAACAGAAGGAAATTGCCGATTTAGTAGAGAATTTTAAAGGTCTTAGTGAAGCGGCTAATATATCTAAAGGTTCAAAATAATTTGCATATTGGAATATCTATAAAAAAGAAAATATTTTGGTAAATCCTGTATTTAGGGAAAAATGATATTAAAAGAAAAAGAACTAGAAATTGAGATACAAAAGATGACAGATGAATTTAATAGGATAAATAAAAAGGAGTGATTTCGGGTGGATAAGCTATCTTCATTAAAACAATACAGAAAAAGTATAGAATTTGTATCTAACAAAGACTTACTCAATATAGAAAAGGGAAATATTCCTAAAAAATGGATAGAAATATTTAAAGAAACAGATAAAACTGAAAAGAAAGATAAATTAATAGCTTTATGGAATGATGTGTGTGAAAAAGAATTGAGCATTACTATTTCGTACTTGAAAGAGAATTTATTAGAATTTGAATTAATTGTAGATAATGGACAATATGCAGTACTATACAGCGTAAAGAGTGAAAATGAAGAAATTCTTTATTACGAAGGTGGTATACCGACCAGTTCTATTTATATTTCAGAAATGCAACAAGATTGGTCAAATGTTCCAGAATCTATTAAGAGGTTCTATGAAAAGTTACACAATGGGTTTTATTATCTGCCAAGTAGAGCTATGGGGCTAGTACCAGTGGAATGCAGTACTCATTTTGAGGATTATGAATGGGGAATACTTGAAGAATTAGATGAACCATTAGGAATTAATATGGCTACAACATATGGTTTTTTTGAAAACGGCATGGGAGGATATGTTGCTATAGATTTAAACAACTGTATCGATGATGTAGCGACATTATGGTTTACCAATGATAAGCCTGAATATAATGTGGATTTCTGGGATATTGTAGATGAATGGATTGTAATGGGGCTTCAAGATAATTAAAAAACATGAGAATAATTAGAAAATAGCAATACTCTATTAGTCTAATACTCACAAAGTAATCTTACTGAGAAAATCAATAACTCATGTAGATTGTACCAAAGAATACTTGGGTTATGAAAAATAAATATGATAACTGGCGATATGACATTTGAAACATACGAAATATTGTTGCAGGGAACCAGCCAAAAACTTACGTAATTAAATAAGTTCGTGGGTTTACAGATAGAATTAGTAATGAATTACTTTATATAGCTAACCATAAAGCACCTGATTGCCTTTTAGGCAGCAGATGTTGTTTTTTGTGAGAAATTTAAGTATAAAACAATGAATGAGACCAGCTTGAAATTCAGAACTCATGAAGGGTATTGTTAATGGTAACTGAACAAAAAGTTGAGGGACCAATAATTGAGATGCCTAGTAGATACCATAATCTAGTTACACAGCCAGTTTGGTAAAAGTAAACCTAATCCTAGTTTTCCTATAGAGCGAAAAAATTTCAATGCAGATACAAGAGAATATTGGAAATTGAGAGTAGAAAATAAATAAATTGTAGAGAGGGATTGTATTATGAATAAAGAAAATTTAGAAATGAAAAAAAGATACGAAGCTCTTTATTCTGATGATGGAATTAACAATGAAGAGTTAATTGAAATAGAAAAAATGTTAGAAATAGAATTGCCAGATTTTTTTTGCGAAGTATCAACATTTTTTAGTGGGGGATATTTGGGTAGTATAAGTAATTATTCTTTTTCCAGGGTAGGTAACAGCTTAAATATCATCGATGAAACGATTAGATTGAGAGAGTCTGTAAATTTGCCAACTAGATTTGTCGTTCTAGCTGAGCCATCAGAAAGTCTTATAGTCATGGATACAAAAAATACTCCTTCAGTTATTTGGTTTGATGCAGTGGAAATTTCTGAATTAGAAAAAAAGTCTTTTACCTCAAAACCAGTTGAATGGGAGACCTATGCTGATTATTTTAATGCACAACTTGAGGGAGAAGAGGAAGAGCAAGGGTTATAGGTTATACAGCTTAGAAAACTTAAGGATGACAAAAAGTGTTAAACTCATCTTTGTTTCTTGTGGAAACTGGATTGATTTAGATACAAGCACCGAAATGGTTATGAACTGTATCAATAAAGAGAGTCGTTTACCTATTCCTGTTAGATTAGCAGATTTAGAAACACATAAAGTGAGAAAACAACGTACACAATGATGATTAAAGCATTAAATGGCTAATGCTAATCTAGGTTTTTTTATAGAAGAGGGCTCTGGCACCAATATTACAATAGCTGATGATGTTGTAGAGAAGAAAAGTGATAGTATTGGTGACGTTGCGGGTAAGGTTACGGTAAATGGTAACTTGCATGATATAAACGCAATAAAAAAATTCCTAGTTGTTGGTAGCAACAAGGATGCGTTAGGTAAATAATTGAATCATTGTCGACGGTAATTCAACAATGGAGTGTACTCCCATCACGGATACGCTCTTTATTATATATATAAACAGATCAGAGCAGAGCAGAACTCCTATGCATATTGAGTTCTGTTATTCCACGAGACAAAAACACTCCCGATATTAATAAACAGAAACAACACCCGTTAAGACGTAAAATACTGCTATAACGTCGGCTACACTCAAAAGTAAGAAAACAGGGAAATAATCAACAATAATCAATTAAGGCGGTATTTTCGTAACATATTACCTCATTAACTAGGGATTGGTTCTTTATGTAACTCACTCTATTTGGATAATAATTTACTACTGCTTTTACTATGGCATGAATATCTCTAAGGGAATAATTCTTTCAGAATCTCTATGAGTCTTGTTGGGGATAAATAGTGACCCCAAGCAATCACTAGAGATGGAAATGGTTGTACCGTAATTTACACATATTGCAAACCGAAAGAAAACAAAGTACTAGATTATTTTCAGATTGGATTAGATATTGCAGGGCTTGTCCCTGTTATTGGTGAAGCAGCAGATGGCGTAAATGGTGTTATCTATACGGCAAGAGGGGATGCATTAAATGCGGCCCTTTCTTTTGGAGCGATGATTCCAGTTGCTGGCTGGGCAAATACGGGTGGAAAATTAGCCTTAAAAGGAAATGATTTAAATCAAGTAAATAAAGTGGTAAGTACAGAGAAGATGGCGTCCATCTATTCCCCAATCTACCAAGATGTCGTCAACAGTCCATTAGGAAAAACTCAAAATCAACTAGATAGGTTCTTAAAGATTGTAACTAGATTCAATCAAAATAATTCAGAGACGACTCAAAGCTAATTTCAGATACCCAGTAGCGTAGTTTTTCCCCTTCTGAAAGCAGAGTTTGAATAAGACGTTTGAGCAATTATGGATAAAGAAATGATGGGAACATTTAGGAGGGGGAAATGATTTTTAATAAGGCAATAGAAGAACAACATATTCAAGTCGATAGTAAGGTCAATTACAGAGAAGCAATAAAAGCTGTTATATTACGAAATAATAAAATCCTCTTGATCCATACGAATAAGGAGGATTATAAGTTTCCGGGTGGCGGGGTTGAAGGCCAAGAAAGCCATTCGGAGTGTCTCATTCGTGAAGTGGCAGAAGAAACTGGGTATGTTAACTGTATAATTAAAGATAAGCTAGGGATCGTTATTGAAAGGAAATTAGACGAATATGACAATATCTCAGTATTCCAAATGACTTCACACTACTATCTTTGTGAATTAATAAACAATGAAAGAATTGCTCAACAATTGGATGATTATGAGTTCGCTCGGGAATTTAGACCTGAATGGATTCTCCTGAATGAGGTGATTGAGCAAAATGAGAAACGAATTAATAGTTTTGAAAAGAATACATGGGTAAAACGTGAAATCTTCGTGTTAAAGGAACTCAAAAATATATTGAAATTGTAGATTTTAAAAGTGGAGAGGCAATAATTGCCTATAGTACAACTGGACTTGGTTAAAATACATGTTGCGAGGTAAAAAAATATGGCTTTAGCTATTATTATTACACTATCGTTAGTACTTGGAGGGGCGGTAGTATTGATTTGCGGGAAAGGTAATATCAATGGGATGATTGCTCCGTTACTTATGTTATGGGCAGGCGATTTCTTGCTTCTGTATGCAAAATTTGTAGTGGGTGACTCCTCCTTAACCTTTATTCTTAATTTATCCGCAATGGTTCTGGTTGGAATACCCGTAATTTGGTTAACTACTATTATTGTGAAAAGTAATGGAGGAAAAGATAGTGAGAAAATCGTTCGTGCGATTGTATTTGCCTTGACGATGACAATTATCATTGTTTTTGTACCGTCATTAAAATCAGAGGGTAAATTCAAATTATATCAAAACGATTTTTACGCCGTTTCGGATGCCATTTTTCAAGCGTACGATGATGGTAAAGTGCCAGTTGGAGAGCATTTTTCTTCATGGTCATCTAACACAAATGATTTAGAAAATCCGGATTCTGTTTTTTCTAGCAATGAAATTGTGAAGAAAATGGAGAAATTAAAACGGTCTGCCGGCGTTGGTGCTTATACACTAGTAGATAAAGATGTCATCTATTTCAGTTTCGGTGCTGTTTTCCAATCAATTAGCGGAATTGCGATCAGTAGGAACGGTAAAGATCTTTCCACAGATGAAATACTGGAATCGAAACCCTATGATGGTGTTCCTACATATAGGTATATAACGGATGGTGTCTATCATTTTACCGATGGGTTATAAGTAGTTATTTCTTTGATGAATACTAGTCTTGTCTTTTTGAATACTTATTCGTTCTAATAAAAGTACGAGGGGGTTTTTGTATGGAATTGTTTTGGATTGTACTAGGGGCATTATTGGGAACAAGTGGTTACGTGTGTCAGTTGACGTATATGAAAAATTTACACGAAGGAAAGGATATAAAAAATCCAAGGTTATTAGGGATTCTATCTGTATTTTTTGCCCTTGTCATCTTCATGATGTTTATTGTATTTGGGTTGACGTGATTTAGTGACAAGATAGTTATTAAACTGGTAATTAGTGTAAGACCCCAATCAAACAACGCATATCTTATTTATATTAAAATAAAGCATCCGTTGTTAGCCCATCCAAGAAGGAGGATTTACTCTTCATGGATGGGCTACTATCTCTTTGTTCCTTCTTTCCAAAAGGAATTAAATATGAATCTATACAATTAAAATGCTAAAATGGTAGTGGTAGATTCACATTATCAATACATAAAGAAGGAAGTAGTGAAACGTATGGCAATTGCATCGCATTCTGTAATCATTCCAGCACCTGTAGAGAACGTATGGGAATACGTTAGTCAAATTGAAAACTGGGCAGTAATGGTTCCTGCCTATAAGGAGCATGAACAAATTGACGAACAAAAGTCAGTTTGGACATTCGAAGGGAATATTAAAGGGTTTAAAAAGACTGTGAAAATGGAGTTAAACATCACTGAATTTCATGAGCCTTCGATGATTCGGTTCGAATTAAAAGGCCTAACGGACAACTTTACAGGCAGTGGCAAGTTTACTGCTGAAGAAACGGCAGGGCAAACAACGATGACAGGGACTGTTGAAGTAAATGCAGGCGGCTTAACAGGTGCTGTGTTGACACCTGTTATTAAAATGGTGTTGCCGAAAGTGACAACACGCTTAACAGAGAAAATTGCACGCCAAGTTAAACAGGAAAAGGTGTCGGTTCGGTAAAGAAGGTTTTGTTTATTGAGGTGACGGGCAATCATGCAATCGTGAAAGTTTCAACTCACATATTTGTTGGAGTGCCTGTGCTTTTATATAATGTGGCTGACATTCGCATGTAGTGCGGTTAGTCAAAAGATACACAAAAAGTAACCATTCAGCTTCTTGGTCGGAAGTGGAATGGTTACTTTTTTCTATTGATGAATCATGCAATAATCGCTACAGTAGCTGTCAATGCGGGGAACCTTCAATGATTTTATTGGATATACTTCCGTGCATCGTCGATTTCATGGAATTAAAAACTGTTCATCAAATTCAGCGTTGGCGGAGTCCCTTTGATTATGTCCGTTTCCTTCTGTGCAGTCGCGAGTTCTGTTAACTACGGAGTCCAATGTGCACCCCTTTGTGGAATCCTCATAAAGCCGTCGGAATACCGTTATGTCGGCATCATAGAGGATGTTGTTTTTATTGCGACTGATCCGGTAGCCGTGCGACTCCAAGAGCAAGACGTATTTTCGCACGGTTGACACGCTGATTCCGAGTGTCTTTTCGATGTGTTTTACGGTGTATGTATTGACTGTATCCGTCATGACCATACCCTCTACGATCTGCATTATGTACATTGTAGCGAAGTATGGTCATCATAGGCAATAGACCATCATGACGGCTACTGTGTAGCTGCTATGATGGTAAGCTATATGAGGCGTTACAGTACCAAGTTGATATAACAGAAAAGATTGTATTTGGATTACGTTGAAGACGGTGATCTTGTTCAACTAACGGGGCGGTTTAGTTAGTAAGGTATTAGAATATTGGAACAATTACAAGAGTAAGGATAATTTGAAATGAATTAACTTTTAGAGGAGGGAAGTCAGAATGGGCAACATTATCTTGATACAGCATTGTCAATCAGCACACCATATAAATAACATGTCAGGAGGATGGACAGATACACCTTTAACAGATTTAGGGAGAAAACAAGCAAAACTTATAGGGGACAAATTAAAAGAGGAAATAGTAGATAATAACGAATATGCTTTTTATTCATCTGATTTATTAAGAGCAGCACAAACAGCGGAAATAATTGGCAATCAGATAAACTTAAAAGTCATCAAAAATAAAGGACTTCGTGAAATAAATACTGGTGTTGCAGCAGGAAAAACAAAGGATTGGGCAAGAGAAAATAGAATTCCAAGGAAAAATAGTGGATTTGATTTAGATTATCAAGAATTTAAAGATGGAGAGACATGGAGAGAGTTTTATAGTCGTGTTTGTAGTTGTATGGATAGGATATATGAAATAGAAAAGGGAAAAACTTTATTGATTGTCACACATGGTGGTACTTTGGGTTATATTATGGCTTGGTGGATGAAATTTGAAGCTGAAATGATTGTTAACGCATACTTTTCTTCATCAGTAGGAGGTATTACAGTTCTAAGTCAAAATAGTTTTCAGCAGAACGTTTTAAATAAGTTTAATGATACCTCTCATTTCCCTTTATTGAACTAACTGGTGCGTTAGTTTAATATGCCTAATGGGGAATGAGCGACAGGGACCTCGGTTCACTCTTGATATTGAATAGCGAGTCTTGGTGCCTGTCCCTATGTCCCAGATTTATTTAGGGGGAAATAAAACATATTACAGATGATGTGAGAGAAGGGGAATAAATGAAAAATGTGTTTATAAAAATAACATTATTGTTTATTACAGTAACAATGCTAATGAGTCCCGTAATGGGAAATGGAGTAGTAAAGGCACAAGAAATAAATTATTTAACTGAGACGGAAGAAAAGCAAATAGAAAAAGTCATAACGGAAAATATGAGTAAGGGGAATATCCCAGGATTATCTATAACGATAGTGAAAGATGATAAAACTGTTTATCAAAAAGGGTTTGGGTATTCAAATCTAGATGAAGAAAAACCAGTCACTTCCCAGTCTTTATTTGAATTAGCATCTAATAGTAAAGCTTTTACTGCATTAGCTATTTTGAGTTTAGTTAAAAGTGGACAAATAGAGCTTAACGATAACGTAAATAAGTATATACCTTGGCTAAAAGTAAAGTATAAAGGAAAAGAAATACCAATAACGATTGAGCAAACGCTACATCAAACAACTGGAATCCCCAGCTCTACTATAAATATGATCCCCGTTTCTAATGAAGATAGTGCGCTGGAAGAAACAGTCAGAAGCTTAATTGGAATAGAGCTAGATAGTGAACCAGGTAAGATGTTTCAATATGCGACAATAAATTATGATGTCCTAGGATTAATTATTGAACAAGTAACAGGTGAGACATACGAATACTATATGGAAGAAACTATTTTAAAACCAATGGAATTAAATAATACGTACCTAATCCGAAATGAAGAAATAAACAATCAAATGACTAATGGATATAAAATGGGGTTTTTGAAACCACAACGATATGAAGCACCGATATATAGGGGAAACACCCCAGCAGGATATATTATATCTAGCGGGGAGGATATGGCAAAATGGCTTAAAATCCAAATGGGTACGATGAATGAAGTTGATTTTGATAAAGAAATCATTAAAAAGACTCATAAGGCTTATCGTGCTGTTGATGCAGCAGGTGATGAAGTATTCTATGCTGGCGGCTGGTTCCTTGAACCAAATGAACAGGTCACTCATGACGGAATGAATCCAAACTATTCTTCTTATGTAACATTCAGTAACAAAGAAAAAATTGGAGTTGCTGTATTAGGTAATTTAAGTTCAAATCAAGTTCAAAATATAGGGGCAGGAATTAATGAAATATTACAGGGAGGTGTTGTTAGTAATGACATAGAAGATTCAAACCAATATATAGATAAGTTGGCACTTGGTATCATACTTGTTTTAAGCATCTTAATGCTAGTTGTTTTAATTTTCATCATCAGGTTTTTAATAAAGATATATAGAAAACAGTTATATTTTAAATTTAATGGTTTAAAAAGCATTCTTAAACTGACTTTGTCTTTATTATTTATGTTGGGGTTAAGTTATTTTATCTATTTAATACCAAGCCTTTTACTAAATGGTTATTCATGGAAAACCATGTTTGTTTGGAGCCCTATTAGTGTTCAGGTGGCATTGTATTCATTATATATTATTGTTTGGCTTATATATTTATTTTTTATACTGAAAATCCATTTTAAAAAGGAATAAACACGGTCACAAAAAAGATTCTATATAAAACTAGCATGTTTATGGAGGAAATAAGTTACATTAAACTATCTTCAACTAACGTGGTGCTTTACTTTAGGGGTTAAGCACCCTTTTCATCTTCAACTAAAGGGGCAGAATAGTTTAAGTAGAAAATATATTTTTTTAAAACAATACCTTGCATTACTGAGTAATATACATTATAAATGAATTAGGAGGTGCAAAAATTTGGAAGTAAATAAAGAAGTTCTAAAAGGTCATATTGATACGTTAATTCTATCTCTTGTACATACAAGAGATATGTATGGCTATGAATTAGCTAAATTAGTTCGAGAAAGAAGCGATGGACAATTTGAATTAAAAGAAGGTACGCTTTATTTATCTTTAAAGAGATTAGAGAAAAATCAATGGATTGAATCTTACTGGGGTGATGAACAAGGACCAGGAGGAAGAAGGAAATACTATAAAATCACACCACTTGGTGAAGATGGATTTGAAGAAAAACGTCAGGAATGGGAATTTGTAAAAAAGATTATTGACTTATTTTTAGAAGGAGGAGAACAGTAATGAAACAAATCGAGCAATTTGTCAATTCTATATATGCCCATTTAAGTGGGAAAGAAGCAAAAGAGTTGAAACAAGAAATGCGTTCACATTTATTAGAAACTGTTGAAGAGTTAAAAGCAGAAGGGAAATCAGAGCAAGAAGCAATTTCGATTGCTCTAGATAGATTCGGAGATGAAAAACAAGTCACAATTGGGTTATTAACAATTTTTCAATATCAAAATAAGTTTGTAAAATGGCTATTACGTTCAGCAGTTATATTTCTATTGATAGGATTGATTGTTTCGATTAGTTTATTCATAAGGGACAAAGCTTACAGTGACACCTTAAATTTAATGGATAATTTAGTACAATCATATCAAACGAAAGGTGAATTCACTTCTGAAGATGAACTTGCCTTACAAGACATGGTTGAACGGAATTCAAAGTGGTTTGACAATATTAGTTATTTCGCATTCATAAAGGATTCTGAGGTAGATGGTAAAAAGACAAGTGAAAAATTATTTACTCAAGGAAAAGAAGGCGCCGGGGAATCTGGTATGATTAGACAGGGGAAAATCGGAAAAGACAATAATCTTTGGCATGTGGAATATGAATATAAAGCTTACAATTATCTGAAGTATGAGTTTCTCTATTATATTTTCTTTGCTATTTCAGGTGTTTTATTTATTCTTTGGGGTGTAGTTCGTTTTAACAATCGGAATCGCTTGAAAGCTTTTACGTAGTATTTGACATGGAAGAAGCATAAAAGTAGTTTCTCTGCTCTTCTTAAACTAACGTGGTGCTCCTTTCACATTTAAAAGTACATCTGATAATACTCTTTCCTTAGCCTTCCGCTTAATTGAGCGTATATCCTTTTGGTTTCACTTTTCTCATGCCCCATAAGACTTTGTATGACATCAATAGGAGCTCCATTATTCAACAAATGAGTTGCATAGCTGTGTCTAAGTTGGTGTGGATGAATCTCTTTATTGATTTCAGCACGATTTGAGATCCGCTTGATGATGTATCGCATTTGGGCAACACTCATTTTATGTGGCTGCCTTACGGTCACAAAGATGGCAGGATTGTTGTCATTATGGCTTTCAATATAGCGTTTAAGCCATATATCACAACGTGTATTAAAATAAACTTCCCTTTCTTTATTACCTTTTCCTTTAACGATCGCGAATTGATTGGACCAATTAATATCGTTCTTTTCTAACGAAACTATTTCACCAATTCGACAACCAGTAGAAAACATAAATTCAAAAATCACTTTTTCCATTGAGGAATGACAGGATTCACGAAGGTGTTCAATCTCCCGTTTGGTTAAATGCTTGCCCGATACAGCAAGATATCCTTTTAGTCGATTTGTATCCAGCAATTCCATCTCTACATCCATAAAATCACCAATTAGTAGCAAAGACTGTGACTGATAGGCCTTCAACGTTTGTGGTGAAAAACCCTCTATTCATTTATCAGCTTCAAATGAAGACCATGCATTTGACAGTAACAATTCCATCCCCCTAAAATAGTAATTTTAAAAATATTATTGCCATATTAATAGAATTATAGACGTAAGGAGTGTTTTTACTGACGGGGCAGGTTAGCTAAATAAGGGTGTAGCATAAATCACTAAAAATACATTTTGAAAGAGGGATATTATGAACCACTACCAAATTGTAAAAGAAGTAATTAATGATTGGGACCCGATGCACCTTTTACGTTACACATCTGAGGATGAGTATGATCCAGAAATAAGTCGCATTGTATCGCTATTACCAACTGCATCTGTTGAAAAATTAGCTGTAGTGATACATAAGGTCTTTGATGAAATGTTTTCGAGGAGTAGAGTACCTTCGATTAATAATTGTTATCCAAGTGCCTTAAAAATTTGGGGAGTGTCAATATTTATGTGTAAATGACAATCCAACCTCTTCTTAAAGATCATCACACTTTTATTCTTTCACTTCAAACAACTCAGCCAGCTTTGCACGTGCTTGATCGAAACCGATATGGCATCGTACGGCGAAGCGTTGGTTGTACTCTTCAAACTGCGAGACTAGGAAGCGTTCGAGTGCTTCTTCATTCGGAAACTGTTCTTTGCGCTTTGTATATTTCTTGATTTGCTTGTTAAAGGACTCGATTAAATTCGTTGAGTAGATGCTGCGCCAAATTGCCTTTGGAAAGTTATAGAAGGTAAGTAGATGATCATTTGTAGCGAGTGATTTTGTTACCTTTGGATATGATTTGTTCCACTTGGAACAGAAATTATCTAACGCGACTTGCCCAGCTTCCTGATCATCTGCTCGGTAAACTGTTTTGAAGTCATCGCAAATCTCAGCACGATCTTCGACACGTACTTTATGTGAAATATTGCGTGCCACATGCACTAAACATGTTTGGAATTGCGCTTTAGGAAATACGCTTGTAATCGTGTCAATCATGCCTGCTAAGCCGTCTGAAAGGAAGAGAAGGACTTCTTCTACGCCACGCTCTTTTGTTTCCAGTAAGAGCTCTTTCCAATTGAATGCTGATTCTGTTGGAGCGATTGTGTAAGCAATTACTTCTTTTGATCCATCTTCGCGAATGCCCACAGCTATATAAACAGCTTCTTTAGAGACCGTTTCACGTCGAACAGAAATATAGGTTGCGTCTAAATAAACACAGACATAGCGCGCACTGAGTTTCCTTCTATTAAAGGCTTCTACTTGTTCGCCCACTACCTGTGTCATGTTAGAAATGGTTTGACGTGTGTAATGATGACCGTACATTTTCTCGATTAAATCTGCGATTTCCGACATGGTAACGCCTTTTTGAAACATGTGAATGACAAATGATTCGAGTGTATCGTTTGACCGCTTATAAGGCGCAACTGTCTGTTGTTTAAAATCACCGTTGCGATCACGGGGAATCGTAACTCGGAGGTCACCATATTCCGTGTGTAGCGTTCGGTCATACGAACCATTACGTGAATTCCCTGAATTAAAGCCTATTCGGTCGTATTTTTCATAATCTAAAAAAGCTGTCAGTTCAGTAGTCAGTAAACTATTAACCGCTGTTTCTAAATGCGAACGAAAAACCTCGGTAATATCTTGTTTTTGTACTAGTGCTTGAACAATATCTGTTGTAAACTGAGTCATAGGGAAGGCCTCTTTTCTAGGATTGGTTGTGGTGACTTAATTCTACCAAGAAAAGGTCTTCCTTTTTGTAATTATTCATTTACACAAGATATTTTACACTCTCAAAATTTGGAACAAAATATATAATAATAAATATCCAAATGTTAATCAAAATCAATATTATTAAATTAACGAAGGGCATTATTTCAACAAGAGGTGATCGTCTATTCACAGCCACCGAATCGGTTTTTGCAATGACTTCTTCCATATATAGGGGTACTCTTCCAAACGGTTCGATAACCAACTGTATTTCAGATAAAGCTTCGGCACTCTTTTTGTCGCCACCATTTTCTACGTAACACATCGGCTAACGTCATGACCAATTCACTTCCTATAAGAAACATCATTTCAATCTTGCATATCATGTCCTCCACAATAATTCCCGCAATTTCATAAGGTACACTAAATATAGCCTTGGCCGGTTGTTTGCCTTGTTCATAATAGGAAATGACTGTATTGAGTAAGCGGAAATTTATTTCCTTGAAATTGTGAATGAGGAGGCTAATTAGCTGTTCACCTTAATTTTGGGGTTGACCACTATTGCTAAAGCAATGAAACCGGTGCTTTGTAAATAAATTCTCTACGCTCTGACATTCTCGATAAAGACATCTACATCGAGACGACAGAAGGTACGTATATCCATCTTAATGCATCAGATAAATATCACGAATTATTAGCTACGTGTTAAACTATAGGCAGATGAATTTCGAGGAATAGTCCGAAAACCATTCTTAGAATACACTATAAATGGATTGGTATTCATCAAAGCTGATGCCATCCGGTTATGGTGTCTATGATTGTACATATATGTGAATTAACGCGTATGTTTGTAAAACAGGAAACCTGCAAGGATTTACTGAAAAAATAATAGGATGGTGCTTCCATGATTGGTATGGGCTATCGGACGATAAAGACTGCTGTAGGAGCAGGGCTGGCCATTTGGATTGCAAGTTTATTGGATTTGGAATTTGCAACGTTTGCAGCAATTATTGTTATTATGTGTATCGAGAAAACGAAGAAAAAGACATTAATTACAATGAAGGATAAATTTTTTGCCTCTCTCTTATCCTTGATTATTGGTGCTTTGTTTTTTGAAGTATTAGGTTATAATCCCATTGTCTTTTCCTTATTTATTTTATTATTTGTTCCAATCCTTGTAAGAGGTCACATTCAGGCTGGTTTTGTCACAAGTATGGTTGTCGTATTACATGTTTATACGGTAAAGGATGCTACCTGGGCTATGTTTTTGAATGAGCTCTATATTATTTTCATCGGTATGGGTATTGCTCTTCTCGTCAATAGTTTTATGCCGAATTTCAAGCGAGATATTGAAAACTTTAAGAAGGAGATTGAACAAAAGTTTGAAATTATTCTCTTTGAATTCTCTGCCCATTTAAGGGATAGTATGCGAAATTGGGATGGGAAAGAGATACTCGAGGTAGAAGATTTGATTAATCAATCTAAAAGCATTGCCATTCAAGATGTAGAAAATCGTCTGTTGCGAAAACAAAATATAGATTATTATTATCTGGAAATGCGAGAGGATCAACTGGAACTCCTAAAACATATGATGAAAATCGTTGCTATTTTCTCTTCATTCAGCCTAGACGTCAAACAGAAAGAAATGTTTGCAGAGTTCTTGGAGAATTTAAGTCGGAACGTTCATTCGGGAGATACAACGGACATTTCATTAAATGAGTTAGAGAAATTAAATGCCTTGATTCGCAAGATGGAGTTACCGAAGACAAGAGAAGAATTTGAAATACGGGCGAATCTATTTTATTTGATTTTTGAAATGAAAAACTACTTAAACATAAAGAAAAAACTTTTTGCAAAAAGAAGTCAGTAGTGGAAGGTGGCTGCGAGAGAGGATATTCAGATGATTCATCGAGTTGTTTTTGAGAAATGGGATAAATCCTGTTTCTCTTTTTTTGTTGAATGATTGTTCTACTCTTGAGTATTGCCTCAACAAAAAGAAGGAATTTGGAAAGCGTTGACTGAACCTGATTTGATTGGAATGTATAATCTCACTCACAATAGGCAAATTAATAATAAATTGTTACGGCATGAATTAGCTAAGAAAAGTATTTCTATTGAGCATGATTCATTTCCTTTTCGTCCTTTTACTCATCATAATGCCTATTTATGAATTTTAATAATGCCATTATCCGTAGAAAAAATGTTGAGCAATCCGAGAAGAGGTAAAGTTGATGACTATAAAAAGCAAAAGTAGTAAGGAAGCTAAAAAGGGTGTAGGCTTAGGGGCTGCTTCCGCAGTTGCATGGGGGGTAGATACGGTAATCATTGGCATTATAATAGCGAGTACTCCATTTAAAGAGGCCGTGATGCTTGCTCCGATTATAGCTGCATTCATGCATGACTTTTTCTCTTCAATATGGATATCTTTATTGATGATTATTAAGGGGGAATTTATAAATGTCTTAAAGCTCTATAAAACGAAAAGTGGTGCGATATTAGTTTTAGGTGCATTGTCGGGCGGACCTTTGGCAATGAGCTTTTACTTTCTTGGTATTCAATATGCTGGAGTCACCTATGCGGCAAGTATCGCTTCTATATTTCCTGGCATAGGAGCCGTGCTTGCATTCTTTTTTTTGAAGGAAAAAATGAACAAAAGAACTTGGTCCGGCGTTGTGTTGAGTATTATTGGGGTCATTGTAATAGCATATGTACCCACGAAGTTTGACACCGAAAGTACCTTTTTCATCGGAATATTGTTTTCGTTAGGCGCTGCCATCTTTTGGGGACTTGAAGGTGTAATCGGTGCTTGGGGGATGAGAGGAAAAGAAGTCGTACCGCTATATGCGATTAATATTAGACAAATTACTTCCGCTCTCAGTTATGCAATAATACTCGTTCCATTGCTGCATGGCTATCCTTTAGTATTTGAGGCGGCGGCATCCAACATTGTATGGATCATCGTCATCGCCGGTTTTTTAGGAACTGCTAATTATTCCTTATACTATTCGTCAATTAATTTAATCGGAGCCGCTAGGGGGCAATCACTGAACAATACGTATGTATTTTGGGCGATCTTAACCGAAATTCTGTTTATTGGTACTCCAGTTAATATACAATTTATCATAGGCGCAATTATCATAATTTTAGCGTCAATCCTCGTATCAGGAAGCTTAAAAAAGTAAAGGGTGGGTTGTTTAGGGCAAGATTAAGCATAATTGAAGGTACTTACAATGGCGCTACAGAGGAGGGTAATTTAATTAGCACAATTCCATCATAATTTTTAAAAATTGCCGCATACTATTCTAAAACTATGAGGTGGAAAAGAATGACCATTGTACGTCTCGGTTATGTTGCCATGAGTATGGAATTAAAAAATGCTTCCCCCTCACAAACGATGACGTTTGCACAATTTCAGAAAATTGCGGATCGGGAAGCAGCTATTCGCAAATTAGAACGGATTGCGCAATCGAATTTAAAAAATACACTGCGAATTCTAAAGCATAATGCGGCTTCAAATATTCATTTTTATCGTCTAACTTCCCGACTCATTCCTTTGGCAAATCATGAAGCACTTCGTGATTGGGATTATCTGAACCCGCTGCGCAATCTGCTGCGTGAAATCGGCAATTTTTCCAAGGAATATGATATAAGAATAGATTTTCATCCGGATCATTTTGTTCTCATTAATTCCACGAAAAAAGAAGTTTTTAAGAATTCTATCCAAACGTTGAAGATGCACTATTTATTATTAAAAGGGATGGGTATTGCCCCGACTCATCGCTGTGTCATGCATGTAGGTGGTAATTACAAGGAGACGGAAGCATCACTTGAACGTTTTATTGATAATTGGATGGACGTTCCAAAATCGATTCAAAAAATGGTTATGCTTGAAAATGACGATACTTCATTTACGCTAGAGGATACTCTATACTTGTGTGAAAAATTGGATATTCCGCTTGTCTTTGATTATCATCACCACCTGGCTCATTATAGAAATGTTGATTGGGAAGTTCATTGGGGCAGGGTTATCCAAACATGGAAGCATTCTTCTCTACCTGTAAAAATGCATATTTCCAGTCCTAAGAGCCAAAAAGCATTTCGACATCATGCTGATTTTATTGATTTGAATATGTTCTTTCAGTTTCTAAAAGAAATTAAGGGCAGCGTTCCGCAAATTGACTGTATGATTGAAGCGAAAAGTAAAGACAATGCCCTTTTTCAATTAATGGAAGAGATTAATACGAGAGATGATGTGGAAATCATTGATGGTTCTTCATTTCATTTGAAATAATCGGAAGAGCCAATGGAACAATTTTAACAACTCAACCTAGATTCCAGGTTATCATAATGAGTTGGGTGTGACCAACCAGCTACATTAAACTGCGATGAAGCGCAAACTAAACGTATGCATCAGCTTCTGAAGAAAAGAAGGTGATTAAATGGACTGAACTTAACACTATTCTTATTCTCTCTCAATACTTCAATGTCGTCCCGAGTAGATAACGATAGTCGGAGTAAAGTATATACGAAGAGTAATTTTTAAAAGAGTATAATCTAACAACAGCAGACATTATAGCGATTCGAGAGTTCTATTGAGAATAAAACTATAATTGCTAAAAAAGACTTGCTGTTAAAACAAGTCTTTTTTTACTGGCAAGGGTGGATATGCCTCAATCTTTTTCGTTATCTAAAACTTGTTGTACTAAACGACGTACTTCATCCGTTGACTTTGTATCCATTAATTGGTTTCTTAGTTCACCTGCACCTTTAAATCCACGAATATAGATTTTGAAAAAGCGGAGAAGTGGCTTAAATGGACGAGGTCCGAATTCTTTTGAATATTTATCGTGGAGATCTAAGTGTAAAAATAACAAATCGATAAACTCTTTCACACTATGTTCTTTAGGGTCTATTTCAAAAGCAAAAGGATTGGTGAAAACGCCGCGGCCAATCATGACACCATCGACGCCGTATTGTTCCACTAATTTTAATCCTGTTGCGCGGTCAGGAATATCTCCATTAATGGTTAACAACGTATTTGGAGCAATTTCATCTCGTAATTTTTTTATTTCAGGAATTAGTTCCCAGTGTGCATCTACTTTACTCATCTCTTTTTTTGTACGAAGGTGAATGGAAAGATTCGCAATATCTTGTTTCAAAACATGTCCTAACCATTCGAGCCACTCGTCAATATGTGTGTAGCCTAATCTTGTTTTAACACTAACTGGTAATCCACCTGCTTTTGCTGCTTGAATAATTTCTGCTGCATTTTCAGGATTTCGTATTAATCCGGCACCTTTACCATTGGCTGCGACGTTTTGTACGGGGCATCCCATGTTTAAATCGATACCTCTAAACCCGAGTTTTTTCATATCAATACTCATCTGTTCAAAAAATGCGGGTTTATTGCCCCAAATATGAGCGACAATCGGTTGCTCATCTTCTGTAAACGTTAACCGACCACGTACACTGTCTCTTCCTTCAGGGTGACAATAACTTTCAGAATTTGTGAATTCCGTGAAAAATACGTCGGGTTTTGCAGCTTCACTAATGACGTGACGAAATACTACATCTGTGACATCTTCCATTGGTGCTAATATAAAAAACGGCTTCGGTAAATCAAGCCAAAAATTATCTTCGTTATTCATTTTTTCTCCTCCTGTTGCAACATATAAAACCATGTGAGTGATCGCAAGGTCCTTTACCCATCATAATATAATATCATTTCTTTTCGTTAGATGCACAGAATTAATTGTAAGAGCGATTGTCACGAATCAGTGAATAATGAAGGAAGCCTTGCTGAATATGATTAAATGAAAAAGGGTTATCCATAAGTCATTGTTATCGACTTATGGATAATCCTTATTATTATGCCTATATTTGTGCATACCTAGCCTGTATACGGTCGCATCGTATCCCACAATCTTTCTAGTGCTTTTCCTGAATCATTGTAATAAGTGCTGCCTAGTAGACCTCATTATATATTAATTCCAAATTGCATACTGGGGATCTGTATTTGTTACATTCGTTTCTGAAAATATAAACGTCCATGGCATCGACGTATTGCCGGCAATTTCCCAAGGTAAGCTAAACGTAGCATTGACCGGTTGTTTGCCTTGTTCGTAATAGGAAATGACTGTATTGTGTAGGCAGAAATTTATGTCTTCGAAATTGTGAATGAGTACGGTAATCAGGTGTTCACCTTTATGATTACGAGCATTCCATAAGAATGACAAATGGGCGCCGCCTTGTAGCTGTTTTGTTTGTTGTTTGAAATGATCCATAATTTTTTTACGATCAGCAGGGGCAATTGCTTTGTCCCATGCAGGTTCAAAAAAAAGCTTTTGCATCGTCATAGCCCCCTAATTCAATTCAATTTTGTTCCAAACATCACTGGCAATTTGATGAACGAGAGATAATTTGTTCAACTGAACATCGTCTTCAATCGCTACATATTTCACCTCATTACCTCCCGCGACTCTCCCACTGTATTTAATAGTAGCATAATTGTTTGGGATCAAATGCTACCTCCTGGACAGATTCTTTACCACTTTATACTTTCTGGATAATCAAAGATAAGAAACCATATTTTGGGGATGCAATAATGTTATACTTGTTTTACAAATCTGACTGATCTTCAATAAGATCAATCTTCCTCAAACGAATATATTAATTTTGCCAAAGATATACAGTGAAATCAACTTATTTAGGTAATTCTCCAATCGAACATCTAGTGCTTCAAGGGGGCTTCAAATTGGGAAAAAAAGAACGTTAGGGTTAATTGTAATCATAAGCTTAGTTTTAATAACGTTGATTTTTCCGTATTCTTTTTTTAGTGTATATAAACCAATTTCCTTTAAAGCGGATACTATCTTTTTAAAGGACTATAATCACTCTTCTTAAAAACCTTCAAAATGATGTTCAAATAAGTTTCGGCATGTATCCGCATTTTTATGAAGAGTATTATGAATTTATAAGTGAATGAGAAATTGATGTACGCCAGGCATGATTGATACAGCTGTTCCAGAATCGGGCCAAATTATTGAATAATGCTTTCAAAAGAGGGTTTTGAGGATATGAAGGTAATGATTTATAGTTCTTTTGTAATTATAGGTCTTATAGTTGCAACTATTTTCGGTATCTTTGGTCAAGTTTTAGCTTATGATTTTAATGAACGTTTTCCAACAATTGAATTAACAACAGCTATAACTATCGTAACTTTCATTAGTATTGGATTATATATAATTATCCCTATTTCATTGATTTTTTTCATTAAAACCAAAAAAGTATTACTAATTGTGAGTGTTATTGCGTGTGTCTTAATAGGGCTCCCGATTACTATATGGTCATTTTTTGTTTGGGCAATGTGGATGGGTTAATTTAATAAAATCTTTTGCCTGAACGGGCATTATCACCAAATAAAGAGGTCAAAGAAGCTGTCGTTGTTTTGTTGAAATGTGTTACCCATGGGAAGAGGATACTTGAAGGGAAGATTCAAAATGGAGTTTAAACTCGGTAATGGTGTAGCGATCGTTCTACCCACTTTACCCATTACAGTTACAGCAATTTTAATTATTTATCTTTTAGTAAGGTGGAGCAAGAAATTAGAAACACGACGTTTTACAGTGTTCTTCTACTTTCTGATTAGCACTTACATTGCTCCAATATACTCTCATAGTACAGAAGGAAAAACCTTTGCACTATGGCTGCCCCTGGGGTTTATAGCAGTTTTATTTTACTTATTTCTTAATGAAAGAAACCATCCATCAAAAATAAAAGCGAGTATTTTAGGATTTTGCGTAGCGTTATATCAATTAATTCTTCAGTATGTTGGTTAATTTGGATATTCCACTAATGGGCACGATAATCAAATACAGCTGGCCTACAGTCGGGCCAAATGGCGGAATAAGTATTGTCATTAAAAGCCGAATTGTATCATGAAAATAAATTGAAAGAGTAATTTATGTATGTGTAAAGGAGGGGATCTAAATGACACCTATTTTGACTATTTTAATTTGTATTCTTGTTTCAAACTATGTTATCAATAATGTTTTAACGAGAAAAATGCATATTAAGAAACGTGACTCACCAAATAAATATATAAATACATTGCATAAATATGGTGAGGGAATACTCCACTGGGCAACTATAATAGTTATGGTTATATCAATAACTAACTATCATCATCTTAGGATATTTATTTTTATAGTTCCATGTATTTTGTTTACTTTTAGTACCTTAATGGAGTGGAATTATGCAAAACAAAATAAAACATATCTATTAAGTGCAGTGTCTTGCGGCTTATTTATCATTGGTTCAATAGTGTATAGATTAATATACTATTAAAATGTAATAACTTATATACTATTCTGTAAACGGTTACGATACTTTAACAAGGCGTTCATTAATATGCTATATATATTGAACAAATGAATACGGCATAGGCGCTTTATAATGGATAGAATTAGAAATCCTGCTAATAACGCTTCGGCGCTTTGTGGATGCCTCCCGCTATAAGCCGGAAAGGAGAGCGCTTTCAGTCTTATCGCTCCGGCTACCACGAAGTCGCGTCTGCGCTGGATGGTCTACGTAAAAAAGCGCATTTCATTAGCCGTGATGAAATCTGCAACTTGCAGTGCGTCTTTTTTGAATATAAGTAGTATCTACTAGTAATAACATTATAATCTCGCTATATATATATATCAAAACTACATTTCTCTCGATAATGAAGACTCTAGCGCAGGCGCGGCAAAGAGGGGTCGCCGAAGCCGTAAGACTGGATGCGAAGCGCCAAGCGTTCTACAATCCACACTCCGAATTACAACCCTCTCATTATTGTGCGCCACACCGGATTCAATGGGATTCTTTAAATATATATAGTACATAGAAGTCCTATAAGGAGTTGATATTTTTGGTTGACAAAGTAACGCAGATTAAGGTACTGCTTTATGGAAATGCATTAGATTTTGCTTGTGAAACACTGGGTGTTAAAGATATGAGATATCATAAATACTCTAAAGTTTTTACGGTTAGTGAGGAGGAAGTATATGAATATACCTCCATCAATGGTATCCCACAGAGTGAGGCAACGGGTAGAAATTCGATGGCGGAAGGTTTCCACTTTTTTGAAGAAGAAGGTAAATGGTATACTTTTTTTAGAGAGAGAGGTTATATCTACCATGAAAAAAACTTTGATGATTATGAGATTGGTAAAAAATACATAGTACATACATTGCTACAATTAGCTGGTACTGGACTCTATTAGTAGTCGTTTTAACATTCGAGCACTCTACTCGAAAGGTGGGTGTTCAGTGGTATTCTTTTGTTGGAGTTGAGCGTGTTTGAAAAAGCAGTTAATGATGAGTCGCTTGCTAGAGAAGTTGATAGGGGCCAGCTTTTCAATATCGATATTTTTTATCATCCTGTTCATGGGTAGTGGTTTTAATTTATTTGAATTTCATAATACGGTTAGAGTACCGGTGTTATGGATGATATTTTTTTGTTATGGAATCATTAGTGCTCTTGTTATTGATGCTATCGGAAAATTCATGCCACCTTTTTCTTTTGCTAAACAGATATTGCTTTATGTATTGTTAGGCTACATTATTTTTCTGTTTTTTATGCCCATCGAATTTGCGTTGCTTGCTGGAACCGTTGGCGCTTTGTTCTCCTTCTTATTTTTACTCGGGAAAGAAAAGTTAAAAGCTTCCAGGTGGTATAGTTGGCTTGTATTTGCTGTTCCGCTTGTTTGTTTAGGTATGATACCTTTTGATCATACAAGTAAGGTGGGGTGGCATGAGGTGGTAGGAGATTCATCTGTAGAGGTTGAATACGACTATTTTAATGGTGAGCATTTAATCCCGATTGTTGGAGGGCAAGGTGAAAAGGTTTACTTTGTGGTCGAACATCTATTTAACGGGGGCGATAGCTATGGCGTATCTGTATATGGTGAGGGTGGCGATTATGTGGGGATGAGTGAAGAAGGTAAGGACGTATTCAGTGTAGAATTTGAAGAGGAATCGATAAAATATATTGTTGTTCAAGCTATAGAGGGAAAACAAGGAGGATTTCAGGTGAAATGGTGGAATGAGGAGTAGCCTGATAAGCACTAAATGACTTTCAAATGAACGTGTACATTTTTAGTAATCGGACCGGATTGTGAAGGGAAATCAGGTGATCAGAAAGGGTACTGGTATGAGGCTAATTCAGTTTATATATATAGTGTTTCTATGGGGGGGATCCATTCTGATTGCTTGGCGTTCTTTCAGCAAAATGAGTGAAGAGAAACGACACGTGGTTATAAAAGAAATTAAAGACCCTTTATTTATTTTAGGAGTTGCACCTATAACTATTGGTTTGCTTGTATTTTTTACTGGTTCTGTTTCGGCACCAGGAATAAAAGTTATACAACATTCGGGAATTGGTTTAATGTTCTTTGGTTGGTTTGTAGTGTGGATGGAGGAATTGATAAACAGGAATAAAAGTACGGCGAAAAGTATTGCCAGTATTATAATGGGGATATTCGGAATAGCCATTTATATTTGTTTGTTTTAAACAATAGGATGCGATTGCCTAATCAGCGACTGCGTCCATATCGAACAAACGGGCCAGTAAGTATCCAATTTTTACTCCATGTATAAATTGAATACTTCCTGTTCTACTATTTCTTCACCTATTGCTTGAATATATAAATGGTCATGTAGGCATGGCAAATCTATTTTCCAAGTTAATGTGAATTTATTATCAGTTTGATTTTCTCGAATATCATATCCAATAAGTTTTCTGTCTGCCCATGTCTGGGTTCCTGTTGGTATCAACCAGAATAAAACGGTTTCAGTGTTTTCTGCATCAACATAAAATGTTATTTTCTTTGTACCTTTTGGAATCTGTACCCAAGTTCCGTCTATTGGATAATCTGTATATATACTTATAATTTCAGGCTTGGATGATGTAATAGGGATTCTTTGACTAATAAATGGCTGAAATACTGTTGTTAAAATATTTAAAGCAAGAAATAATTTCAATATCATTAATTTCACCTCAAAAGTAGTATTTACATTACCGAAATTAATATGTGTTATTCAACAAAAGAGGACGATTGCTCCTATATCGTAATTAAATGATAGAGGCTAGATTAACGAGAAAGAAGGTGCGGTTTATGAAGGTATTTAAAAAAACAATCGAATTTCTAAATAGAATGAAAGTCATCGACCTATGGGGGGGCAGAAACGAGAGTTTATCCGATGATGAAAAGGAATATATAGACAAAATTCCATCTCAAAACCCCTATGGGCTTATAGGATTGATATTGGGGGGAATTGCGTTTACATTTGGACCTCGGTATGGCTTTATTCCTGTTATTACTCTTATCTTTTGCATAGTTACCTTTTTTACTTTTGACAAAGAAAAAGAAGATAATCCTTGGACTTTTTACGTAGGTATAACGCTTGCATCGATTGGCTTAATTATGTTTATTAGTGGGGAAGTACACCATCTAATATTTTAAGTTCTTTTCTTGAAAGGCTTCTTCCTCATAGGACATGCTTATCTCATTTCTGTATAGTTATTGGCTAACTATGGATTAACAGCTTATTAAATGAACGGGCGCGCTTATTTAATAGAACTTCTTAGGCGATGGGGCTGCCCTAAAGGGAACCATATAAAGCAAATGGGCCATATTGTCGAAGAACAGGTAGATTATAAAGTGAAGGATTGTTAAAAAAGAAAAGGTTCTTTGATTAGTTAATTTCGGGCAGATAAGGAGGTAAGTAATGATTTCAGAATTGAAAGAGTCGGAATTTTATAAATGTAGATCTTTGTTAAATGAGCAAGGTCAATTAGAAGCTAAAGCAGTCGTCGAAGGGATAAATCCTGGTCGTATTTTTGTAGATGATATTGAATCTCCTGCTTCGGGACTTATTTGGTTAGGAAATAATGACGGTTTCTTCTTTATTGGAGATGAAAGAATCGAAGGGTTCAATACCGAATTAAATCGTTTTATTGATACAGTAATCATTCCAGAAGCAGAGAAGGTAGGATTAACTTGGTTTGAGGGTATTGGAAATCATAATAAGTGGGATGAGACTATTATAAAGGTGTTTGAAAACCGCAATTTGGGAAGTTGGAATCAGAGGGTTTATATGTTACAAAAAAACGATTATAAAGACAACTTCGAACTTGCTATTGAAGAAGGATATGAAATTGTTAAAATTAGTAAAGCATTTTTTAAAAACACTGATAAATCAATTGGAAATATTGAGTTTTTACATTCCAAAATAGTAGAGTTCTGGTCTTCACCCGATAGGTTCTTTAATGAAGGCTTTGGTTACGGTGTAGTTTGTAAAAATAAAATTGTTAGCGTCTGTTTTTCAGGTTTTGTAGTTGATAATGTACATTGTATTGATATTGAAACCTTGGAAGAGCATCAAGGTAAAAAGTTAGCACAAAACGTAGCCATTGCTTTTGTAAAAGAGTGTTTGGAAAATAATCTTGTTCCTTATTGGGATTGTATGGAATCTAACAAGCCTTCAATTGCGGTCGCAGAGAATATAGGATTCAGAAATGTATTTAACTATATAGGTTATGAATTTAAGTTTGAGTAATTTTTACTTCAATTGAATAGAGCCATTTACTGGAGGAAGAATTATTGAACTGACGGGGATGGAAAGTTAACTAACACAAAAGAGGGGGCAATGTTTTGGGACAAAACACATCATCTATTTACACACCATCTAAGCACTTTGTTTCTGCTGCAACGATTGTACTCAACGATCAAAAGGAGATTCTGCTAATTAAGGGACCTATAAGAGGTTGGGAAATGCCAGGTGGAATAGTCGAGGAAGGTGAGTCTCTGAGAGATGCTGCAATTAGGGAAACTAAAGAAGAGTCAGGTATTGATATTGAAGTTCTTAAATTCTGCGGAATATTTCAAAACGTGGATAAGTCAATTTGTAATACGCTCTTTTTAGCTAAGCCGATTGGTGGTCAATTAACAACTTCGCCAGAAAGTTTAGAAGTGGGATTCTTCCTTATTGAGCAAGCTTTGGAAATGGTAACTGTTGGGAACTTCAGGCAAAGAATAGAACACTGTCTTGATAACAGTATTCAACCATTTTGTGTAGAGTTTTAGGTCCTATAGGAAATAGTAATAACGGTATTGCTCATGAAAATTACGCTGTTAGTTGAACAGGACGAGTATGATAATCTTCCACAATCGGGCACGAGGGTTGAGTAAAAGTCAATTGAGTGAGGTGATTACTATAGCAAATATAATTCGTGAAACCGGATTAAAAAGATCAATTATTTTTTTTATATTTGCTGTAGCAATAACAATTATTGCAACGGTAATAACCTATATAATCAACCCGGATATAAAAGAAATAACCGAAGGAATAGGAAATAAATTACCGGATCAAGTGAAAGAATCTGAAGGTATAAAAAAGGTGTGGTCATTTGTTGTTAATAATGGATTTAGGGTGCCTTTACAAATGTTTATCTTGGCTTTAATTCCAATACAATTTCTATATCTGTTGAATATAATTTCAACTGTTGCTCTGCCTGGTATTCTTTTTGGGATTGCTTTACAGGTCAATTCAATAAAAGGTCTTGGTATAATTATTGCCACTATCCCTCATTATGCTTTTGAAGTATTCGCTTTTTGTTTGTTTGCATCAGTTCTCTTTGAGTTAAATCAAGTTGTTAGAGTTAAAATAAGAAATGTATTTAAGGCAGACGAAGTAGGAACATCTCTTATTAAAAAAGTTCTAGAGACTATAAAGATTTACGCCATTTTAATTTTACCGTTAATTATTATGGCTGCATTTTCGGAAACTTACATAGCAGATATTATATTTGGCTTGTTTGAATAGCAAAATTCAAAAATCGGACGCGATTCTGGGTGCGAAACGTTCCCCTTACGTCGAGTAGCAGGCTGATTGGTAGGATACTACGTGGTATAAGCTTAGCTATTAGCGGCGAAAACGGGTGATAAATTCACAGGCTTACCGATCACTCTAATTAGCTCTGTTCAATCGTATATTTGAATGAAGTTAAATGGAAGGGAATAAATGAGATGAAACGTATAAAGAAATTAATAAAGTATATTGCACTCACTATTGTAACAGTACTCGTAATCGCGCTCCTCTTTCCCACATGGACATCAAATATAAAAGGCGATAACAGTATAAGTACATTAGAACAAATAGAGATAAATGGAAGTGGTCACGAAATTATGATACGTGGCAATGATAAGGATAACCCAGTCATCATTGTCGTACATGGAGGACCTGGGGCTCCGGAAATACCATATGCCACTAAATACGGAGATTTATTGGAAGCCAATTTCTCAATTGTTAATTACGATCAAAGGGCAAGTGGAAAATCATATCATTTTTTTGAGGACTATTCTGCTCTTTCAACAGACTTATTGGTAGATGACTTATTAGCTGTGACCGAATATATATCAGAAAGGCTTGATAAAGAAAAGGTTATACTGATGGGGCATTCTTCTGGTACATACATTGGACTACAAGCTGCCTATAAATCCCCCGACAAATATGAAGCATATGTTGGGATTGGGCAAATGAGTGAAACAAAGGAAAGTGAGATTGAAAGTTTAAAATACTCTATTAGCCAGGCCCAAAAGGCTGGAAATGCGGATGATGTTTTAGCTTTACAAGGACTAACCGAGCAAATTAAAAATGGCGATACGTTTACACCAAGAAACTATGTTATGAAATACGGCGGCGCTGTTAGACTCATTGATAACCCCGATGGTGATAACATAGGCGTTTTATTGAGTAGCGAATATAATTTGTTAGACGTTATTCGTTATAACTATGGGATGGGATTTTCCCAAGAAAAGTTGTTAAGTAATATATTAGAAAATCCATTACCTTCCATCGTAACAAAACTTGAAATCCCTTTATATTTCGTCATGGGGAAATACGATTATATGACTTCCTCCAATGCCGCAAAGAAGTATTTTGATAGCATTGAAGCCGAACATAAGGAATTTATTTCTTTTGAGAAATCAGCGCATTATCCCCAATTTGAAGAGAAAGAAAAATTTAGTGAATGGATGGCAGATACATTCATCAATAAAAACAAGTAACGCGCCGTATTTCTTACCTTGAAAGGAAGGTTGTTGTCGAAACCTGTACTTAAGCTATAAAGAGCGGAATACTGTTATGCGAACTTCCGTTAAGGGATACGATTATTAAATAGACCATCTTAAGGCAATGGGACTGCCTTAAAGGATACGAGACAAAGTATACGGATTATTTAATGGAATAATCCCTGTAAAGTAAAGAACTATATATGTTGAATTAAAGAATCCCATTGAATCTGCCGTGTATTGTAATAATGAGAGAGTTGTAATTCGGGGTGTGGATTATAGATCGCTTGGCGCTTTGGGGATGCCTTTCGCCATAAGCCTGGATTAGCGCTTCGCATCCAGTCTTACGGCTTCGGCGACCCCTTTGCCGCGCCAGCGCTAGGGTGTTCTTTATCGAAAGAATAATAATTTTGAGATGTAGATGCCAAGATTATAATGTGATTACTAGTTGATACTACTTATATTCAAGAAAGACGCTCTCCAGATTGCGGATTTCATCACAGCTAACGAAATGTTCTTTCTCACATAGACCATCCAGCGCAGGCGCGTCTTCGTGGTAGCCGGAGCGATAAGACTGAAAGTGAACTTCTTTCTGGCTTATCACGGGAGGCATCCACAAAGCGTCGAAGCGGTATTAGTAGAAGTTCTAATTCACTCCAAGTATTAGGACTTTTTTATTGGTCTTTCAAAAACCCTTGTAAAGCACATACGCTGTATTTATTTTGTTTAACATTATATATAGAGGATATTAGTGCTAACTCTCTTTATTACCAGATATGAAATGACTATATGGAATACACAAAAGGAGCGACTCTGAGTTAACAAAGAGTGGAGTGAAAAGAGCAGTAGCGTTCGGAGAAAGGATTAAGAAGATTGATTTTACTGCAATCTATTCTAATCCGAGTAAAAGAACAGCCTTATCAACTTATTTGATAAGGCAAAGGTTCACTCTTTTTTAGATTTTTCACGTTCATTTTTTTGCTTTAGCTTTAACCAATAATCGGGTGCTTCATATCGAATTAAAGAATAATCAAGTTCAGCTCCATTAGTTGCTAACTGAACTAACAAAAGTTTCTCCTTATTACTCGGGTGTATATCTGCGGTTTTAATGCTTAAAACCTCAACTCCTGTTCGTTTAGGTGTTCCAACAACAACAACTTGATTTCCTTTTGTATAAACATCTGTGATATTTGTTTGAAACACAACTATATACAGATCAAGATCTGCTTCATTCCTATCTGTAGGAAAAGAAATACCTACATTCTGTGTGAAATCTAATTCGGCTGAAAGTCCAACGGCGTAATAAGGGAATATGCGGTGAAGAGCATAGTATATTCGAGAAGGAATATAGCTCCATCTTCCAGTCGTGCTATGCCAGTAATCTTCATATATTGGTCTAATATAGTTCGGTTCGCTTTTCATTACTTTGAAAGGGATTTTTGTTCCTTCTTTTAACACTTCTGAAATAGGGATGACATCGGTAGGGAAATGCACCTCTGTCCCCTTTTCAAACGGGAAAGGTGAATCAAGAATAGTGGTGGGTTCGGGTGGTTCGAGGAAATCTAAACGTTGTTCCAATTCCTGAATTCGTTCCTGTTCACCTTTATCACTATTCGGTTGCGAGAAAGATACCTCCATCGATTTTGTATTTATGGACTTACTGTACACAAATAAGCTTAAAATAATTGAAAAACAAATAATATAACCAAACCTTGTTTTTAACATATTCGAATCACCTCACCATATTATCTGCTTTTACGAGGGTCTTATACGTAAGATTAGTTATTAAAATACCGGGTGTTTTACTTCATTTAGGGGTTAAAACACCCTTTCCTTATTTAATTAAACAGAGCAGGTTAGTTGAAGAGTGTTATTTATCTTGTGTTCAACAATCGGGCCAGGTTGTTGAACAACGCCAATCAATCTACTTTTAGGAGTTTATAATGAAAAAAATTAATTTCCCTATAATTTTTGTTTTAATAGTTCTTTTGTATTTATTTGTAACTTTTTTTCTTCAATATGAATATTTATTTGTAACTCGTATGGTTTTAGTTATTTTTACAATAGTATTTTTTGTGATTGAAATAAAAAAAGAGTATTTTTTGGCAAACAAAATGATATTTATTATTTTCAGTGTGGTTAGTATAATTGCTTTAATAGTAAGTGTTTTATTTGATAATACTTCAGCGAATAGCCTGACAAATAATAGAGCTTTTTTAATCCCTGTATATGTTTTTGTTCTTATCGTTATTATGTATAAAGATTTATATGATAAGAACAAATAATAAAAACTTCTTTAAGTTCAATGTACTAACGGGTGCTTTAATTCAATAAGAAAAGGACTTACACTTAAGATTAAATTTCATGTATGCAAGTCCTTTTGTTATGTCTTCACACACTCACAGACAGCTCTGTAACACCGATTAGGTAACATCCCAAACAACTACTCAGAGGCTCTTTAAATGATTCTAGATGCTTGTTCCGATTGACCTTGTACACTAATTCAAATTTGAAGCGCTTGAGCTTCTCATATTGCTTGTGGTAACGATCAATCATATTTGTTACACATTTACAACTTCACTACACCGATTTTTGTAAATAAGTTACACTATACCAACAACTGATTATTCAGTTGTTCAACTAACGGGACAGGTTAGTTGAAGAAAACATTTTTAAATTAAAGACTAAAGGTGGTGCATTTGTTTATGGAAATCCAATGGCTGAATGGGCAATATCCAGAAGATAAGAGGATTTTTGATTCCCAGATGGAAGTTTATGAATGGACAAACTCATTGTATCCGGATTTCTCAAATTGTTTATTTAGTGAAATAAATGTTGGTTATGGAACTCCTGATGAAAAAGTAATTGATTATTTAACCGAACTACTTCCACAATGGGCAGATTACCTAAATGTAGAGGTAATTGTGCATAAAGATAAAATAAAGGAAGACGGTAAATATGTTTATAAAATTTGGACTGCAAAAGTAGGGAAATTTGAGGGCTATTAAAAGGCGTTGAATCTGGATTAACGCCTTTTATGTTGAACTTATTGAACTAACGAGGCAGGTTAGTTTAAGAGTATTGTTTAACTTTTGTTCAAAAAACGGACCAGATTGTTGAAACTTAAAAGCATTATTTAATCATTGGAGGAAAATTTATGAAAAAACTTTTGGGTTATTCATTATCCTTTTCACATTAATACTTGCCTCCTGTGGGGGGGGAGTATCAATTGCCTCGACGTTGTTGGTGATTGAAAAAGGTTATTCAAGCGACAACAAAGAAAA
Source organism: Sporosarcina sp. FSL K6-1508 (assembly GCF_038007465.1). NCBI lineage: Bacteria > Bacillati > Bacillota > Bacilli > Caryophanales > Caryophanaceae > Sporosarcina > Sporosarcina sp. FSL K6-1508. Next base: position 1,777,469 of record NZ_JBBOXF010000001.1, read on the forward strand.
TTGGATTAAGGCATATGACCCGAACAATCAAAACAAAGAAGAAGCATTTAAGATAGTGATACAAGAAAAGATGGTTTGGAACCTTATTGAGAAAGATAAAGAGTATTTCGCCATGTATTCAAAAAAAGGAGATAATCCTTCGGTTTTAGAAAACATTCAGTATTAGTGGCTGGAAAAGGGTAATGTTTAGTGCAATCTACTCCCAACAATCGGGCGCGATTGTTGAATTAGCATCTCTGTTCTTCTTAAACTAACGGTTGCTTTATAGCAATTAGGGGTTAAGAACGCTTTTCTTCTTCAACTAAAAGGGCAGGTTAATTGAAGAGTGTTGTTTAACTTGTGTTCAAAAATCGGACCCGATTGTTGGAAATTTGAGGGGTGGAATAATGAATGATTTTTATACAGCATTAAATTATGTAAATAAAGTGATTTACGAGCCAAATGATTTAACTGTAAAGTCGGTTCAAGAAGAAAAGCAAAATTCTAAGTATGGTGCTGGTACATTTCAATTATCTTCGAGAACAGTTCGTTTTAGAGTTGCAAATATAACCCCTACCAAAGTAGGGCAATTTGTTGCATTTTGGGAAAAAGATAAAAATAATGAAAACCAACCCTTTACATATGAGGAAGCAACTGATTTATTAGTTATAACTACTTTTAAAGATGATAGTGAGTTTGGACAATTTATATTTCCAAAAGGAATTCTTTTCAAACAGAATATTCTTAGGTCCAGTTCAACAAAGGGGAAAATGGCAATAAGAGTTTATTCTAGCTGGGATAAACCGACTAGTAAGCAAGCGATGAAAACTCAAAAATGGCAGTTGCTATAAATGCTACGATATTTATGTACAAATGCGCTAACTTAAAAATGTACACTTTTGCCTCATTTTCTAGCATACTAATCATGAGGTGATTGGTATGTACATAACGCTAGATGTTCAAACGGATTTTGAAATCAATAGTCTTTCAGACTTAACAAAATTCAAACAGTTAATGGAGAATCTAAAAATGAAAATTAACAAAAGCCAATTGGCAAGGGAAATGGGTATAGATCGGCGGACGGTTGATAAATACCTAAGTGGATTTACACCAAAAGAAACAAAAGAGAAAATAGCGATTTTAGATGAATACTACGAAATAATTGCAGCACTTTTATCTGAGGACTCGAAGCAAGTCTTTTATTACCGACGCGTACTTTGGCAATACCTAACGGACAATCATGGGTTAAAATGTGCTCAATCTACTTTTCGTCGTTATATTTCAAAAAAGCCAGAGTTCGCTGCCTATTTCACAGAGCAGGTGCGCGTGCCTTCACCTAAAGGGACGACAAGATTTGAAACACCGCCTGGCCAACAAGCACAATTCGATTGGAAAGAAAGTATTCCATTCGAAACAAGTGATGGAGAAAAAATAGAGGTAAATGTAGGAGCGCTTGTGTTAGGGTATTCACGTTTCCGCGTATTCACTCTTACATTACGAAAAACACAAGATGTTTTATTCTCCTTTTTGACGGAGGCATTTGAAAAAATAGGAGGTGTTCCGAAGGAAATCGTAACTGATAATCCAAAAACGATTATGGATGTGCCACGAAGAGAAGATAATCCAGGGAAAGTAAATAGCCGGTTCGCTGCTTTTGCGAAGGACTTTGATTTCAAGGTTAGGCCGTGTATTGCAGGTCGTCCCCGTACGAAAGGGAAAGTAGAAACTCAAATGAAATTTATAGATGAAATTCATGCCTATCAAGGTCAGCTGACCTTGAACGAACTCTATCAATTCATTGAAAAGTTGATGAATCGAGTCAATCAATCCTTTCATCAAGGTTCAGGGAAAATCCCAGCATTTGCGTTAGAAAAAGAAAAGAGTTCCCTTCTTCCGCTACCAGCAGAAAAAATAAGGAACTCTTACCGTATCAAGCATCAGCTTGTACAGGTGAATACATCAAGTATGATCTCCTACAAAGCCAACCAGTATTCAGTGCCCACTAAGTACATCGGCCAAAAGGTAGGGATACAAGTACTAGATGATCAATTATGGATTTATTATAACATGGAGTGCATTGCGCGCCACCCTATATCGAATCGGAAATTAAATATTCGTCCTTCAGATTATAAAGAAACGCTGCAAATATCAGCTCCCCATTATCCAGACATTGAGGCTTTAGCTAAAAACAATCTAAAAGCCATTGGAGAGGTGTATGACGCATGATGCAGCAAACAAATTATCAACAGCTTCTGAAGAACTTGGAGTATTTGAAACTGAAACAAATGGTAACGTATTTAGACGAAGTCATCGACTTCGGTATCCACAATCAGCTGTCATTTATCGATACATTAATTAAACTGACAAACTATGAAATCGATTTACGTGAAAAAAACATGGTTCACGCGATGGTAAAAGTGGGTGCATTTCCAAATTTAAAAGAGGTAAAGGATTTTGATTTTGAATTCCAACCCTCGCTAAATCCACAGCAAATTCAAGATTTTCTTACGCTACGTTTTATTGAAGGGAACGAAAACATCGTATTTCTGGGACCTAGTGGAGTCGGAAAAACATTTTTGGCTTCAGCGATTGGCATCGCAGCCGCTAAAAAACGTACTAGCACTTACTTTATTAAATGTCATGACTTGATTCAGAACCTGAAGCGGGCCCGCTTAGAAAACCGTTTAGAAAGCCGCTTGAAACACTACACAAAGTATAAGTTACTCATAATCGATGAGATAGGCTATTTACCGATTGATGCGGAGGATGCAAAACTATTCTTCCAGCTGATAGATATGCGTTATGAAAAACGTAGCACAATCTTTACTACTAATGTTAACTTCAAATCCTGGGACGAGGTATTTCAGGAAACCAAGTTAGCAAATGCGATATTAGATCGTATTTTACATCACGCAACGGTGGTTACCATCGTTGGAAATTCTTATCGTTTGAAAGATCATCTAGCTCCAGAAGGTGAGTGATTTTGTACATCATTAAGTGAGCGTTTTTGTACATAGATTGGTTGACATTTGTAGTTGCCTTATTTTGTTGATATGAGTGATCCGAGTAAATTATCCATAGACAAAATAATAGAACTATATTCGCATTTTAACGATTACCTTTAATGTGGACGACCAATTCATTATAAATTCACGTTAGTAGTTAACTCCATTACTCAAAAGAGAAGCTACCCTGAAAGGTAGCCAATAATTAAAGTAGACGAGTAGAAGGGAACCTCTCTACTCGTCTACTTTAAAATCGTTGAGCTGCTAAAACGGCTCTTTTTTCTTGTTCAACTAAAGGGGTAGGATAGTTCAATAAGAAGGTATATTTTAAAGACTGTCGAAATATGTAAAGACGTAAAGATTTAACGTTGTTCTTCTAAGAATAAACGTTTGTAACCGTCAAGTAGAATTGAGCAGTTTTCACAAATTAAGTTTGATCAATTTTCCACAATTAAGTTTGAGCACTTACTTCGGGAAACAAAGTCTTTCTGTACTTCATACGCATACTTTCTTCGTCTTCTCCGAAGGAAATCACCTCACTTCGATGTAGAAGGCGATCCAATATAGCGGTTGTCAGTGAGGTATCTCCTAAAAATTTACCCCATTCATTTGGACCCTTATTCGAAGTTAATATAAATGCGGTTTTATCATACATGTCATATATAAACTGGAAAAACAGGCTTGCTTCCTTTGGATCTACAGTCATATACATAACATCATCAATAATTATTAAATCTGATGTTGTAATACGTTTATAGCGTGTCTTTGATTTACTAACGTAATCACTGCTTTTTAAAATATATATTAGTTCTCCCATTGAAACGAAGGTCACTTGATATCCATGTTCAATAGCCAAAGTGCCTAGTCCTACGGACAAATGTGTTTTGCCTGTCCCAGGTGGGCCCATTAGAATTAGGGTAAACATCTCTTCAATCCAATTTAAATCTTTTAATAATTTAAACTGTCTCTCGCCAATCGCATTTTGTTCTTCCAGTCGATAATCTGCCAGTGTTTTTGGATAGGGAAAGTCTGCCCATTGCATTAGTCGATGAATGGTCTTTTTTTCTCTGCACACCATTTCATGGGTAAGGAGTTCATTAATAAACTCGTGATAAGTCCAACTGCCCGATTCTGCATTACGCAAAAGAGCGGGAAGCTCTTTTGCGGTTTCAGCGAGTCTCAAGGTTCTACATTTTTCTTGTAATAGTTCAATAGGAGAGGTCATGACCTTTTACCCCCAGATAATAAATCGGTGTAGTAATCTTCTGATCGTTCTGCTGCCTTATATTCTTGATATTTTGGTGAATTGGTAATTACTTCTTTTACTTGCATCTGTGATTCTTTATGTAGCGTGAAAGCGACATCTCTGAAGTCATTAGCACTAATCATATGCAAAGTTTTCACAGTTTCCAGCGCTTCATTTATATGCTCTGGATGATTTCGAATGACCATTTGTAATACTTTCAACTGGTCTAATAAGTGTCTTGGATACTTCTTATTCAATTCATCTAAAAACCAACAAATCAATTCTTTATTAGAAAACCTAATCACAATTTCGTCTCTCAATAGCGTTTTCTTTGGACTTGGTTTCTTATGATGAGTTGGATCATAAACTAATTGTCCTTTCGAACTACAGAGTAAATGTCTCGCGATTAATTCTCCAGATGTCTGTAATCGAATATTTAGGTGGTCATCTGTGGTTACTTCTAAATATGCCATGTTTTTAGTTTTCGCATCGTACGTACCTGTAGGTACGGAATAACGATTGGATTCAAAGCGTATGACATTGTCCTTTTGAATTGTTCTTGTTATACTTTCTATTAGGGAATTCTCGAAAGAGAATTTTGAAGAGACTTTTCTTAAGTGCAGTTTTTCGACTGTATGCACTTCAGAAGGTCTTTTTTTTGTATTATGATGCACTTTGTAGTTTCCGGTTCTCTCAAGCCATTGAATGGCTTGTTGATTCCACAAATGGATGTCTTGAAACTCACGATTCTTCATGAAGTTATGCTTCACGAACTTGACGACTTGTTCTATTTTCCCTTTTGATTCGGGATCGCTTTTTCTACATAAATAAATAGAAAATTTTCTTAGTTTACGGTAATTATCAAATTCCTTGGTAAATAATAAGTCACCCGCATTTTCACTTACAGCTAGTAAAGCATCTTGGTCATATACCATTTCTTCAGGCATGCCTCCAAAAAACTCAAAAGCATTTTCATGACAGCGGACTAAATCTCTTGTATGGAAATGTCTATCTAAGAATTCAATGTACTTATACCTAGAATTGGATAATACAAACCCAATAAAATAAAGCCTTCTTCTCTTTCCGTCATTACAAGTCACCAAATCTTGACCGAAATCTACTTGTGCTTGAAAACCCATCGGACTATCCGGAACTGCTTCATAAACTCTTTGTTCAGACACTTTTGGTATATGATATGCAGCACGTAACTCATTCACATAATTCCTAGTAGTATTCTCCACAATATTATCTTCATTCAACCCCTGATTCTCTTTCAACCAGTCGTAGACCTGGGCACTACTCATATCAGGATATTTCTTCAACCATCCAACAATGACATCCCTGTAGGGATCCAACTTCTTTTTACGTGATTGTAAGGAGACTAAATAATCCTCAAATTCTTCAGATGTACTCTTTAGATATTTAGAAACGGTATTTCTTGAAATGTCCAACTTTCTCGCAATTGCCGACTTAGAAAAGCCCATTTCGGATAACTCGCAGATTTTCATATAAATCATGATTTTCTTCACTCCAGTTTCCTCACTTCCTTTTACAAGTTTAGTATAAAGGAAGTGAATTATTTAGAGGAAAACTGCTCAATCTTATTTGTGGAAAACTGCTCACTTTAGTTTATCGTTTACAACAAGACATAGTAGAAAGTGAACAAGACATAGTAGAAAGTGAACAGGAAAAATTATTATCTGAATTACGAGATGAAATAATAGTATCTATTACAGAACAAACGGCAATTGAGGCGGATTCAATAGCAATAATGTTAGGTGGTAATGTTAAAGAACTTTCTGTATCAGTAAGTTTCCCGAAGGATATAAAAGTTGATGATACGTTGATCCAACAAATAGTTGAAGATTCTGTAAAGAAAGTTTCTGAAACAGAAAACGAAACAATTAGCGAAGAAAATATAACAATAAAAATTGAGAAATACTAACGGAGAAGTTCTTAAAGGATACAACAATCAACCTTAAAAGTACTATAAGATTGTGAAAAAATGTACTTAAACAAACGTGTGCTTTACTTCAGTTAGGGGTTAAGCACCCTCTTTTTTTAACAAAAGGGTTAGTTGAAGAGTGTTGTATAATAAATGGATTGCACTGATAGCTCCCTTTTCTTTACCTACTTCTATTCACATGTTTATAAATAAAGAAAACTTGAATGTGTTGAATATACGTACAATGCTTGTAGCAATCATTGTACTCATGTGATGTAAATGGTTATTTCGCGTACAGCCTATTTATACAGCTTATGTAGAAAGTAATAATGTTCTTTCAAGACCGTACTTAATCTCTGAAAAGAGGAATTCAAAAACACCATTAATTGAGATGTTTTTTTATACCAAGTAGACTATATATAAATCCATTACCCCTGTTCTCTTTAAAAAAGAATCAAAAATAGTTGAGGAACGTGGCAAAATAAAGTTCAAGGTAAATATAGTTGAAACGGTTGAAATAGATGGGAAAATCTATATTAAAACTGACAATCGTCGTTTATTGCCGATTAAATAGCAGAGGACGCAAGTTTATTATTACTGGCGTCCTTTTATATACGTGATTACATATTACTGGTATTCCATGTTTAAAATCGCAAGGGGGTAAATTACATGAAATCAAAACTATTAATCGGTGCGGTTGTTCTTGCGGTTGGCATTGCAATTGTGGGGGTACGTGAATACACGGGAATTGAGAAGGTAAGCGGCGGCAAAGTAAAGAACGAAACGGTTGTCGAAGTTCCGAGGGTATCGACCGCGCCCGAAACTAGAAAGTACGACAAGGAAGTCGGTGAATGGGCTTCGGCAATGATCACGTTGCTTTCCGAACCTATGGACGACCCGAAATTGGGGGAAGCGAACAACGACGAAGGTTTCGAATATTATTTGAAGGCACAAGAGGTCATTTGGGCTTTCCCGACACATTTGATTGTTGAGGATAAGGAAATCGAAAAAGAACATTCGAATTTATTCCTTCTTTCAAGTTACATCGGACACAACCAATTTGTCCGCACGGCACATTTAGACCCGAATGGGCAAGCGAAAGAAGATACGTCACTTTCCGACCAATGGAAACCGACCGATGATGATATGCGACAAGCGTTCGAATATATGAAGCAGATTGTGTACGACATTGACGTTGAAGTCAATCATGGTGGCGAAGGTGAAACGTTTGGCGTGACCCATCTATTGAATGGCGATAAGACTTCCAAAATGGAGGATTTTGTCACAGGGAAATCAAGTAGGATAGGAAGGAATGATTAACTCCCGAACTCTCACACCACCGTTCGTACCGTTCGGTATACGGCGGTTCAATTAAGATGGATGAGAAATGTCTTGTGATCCTATCTACTGGCAAAAGCCTCTTTCTTGATTGCAGGTTCTAACACAATGTCGTATGAATAAAAAAATGCTTATCTTCAACTAACTAGATGCTTTACTTCGGGAAGAAGTAAAGCCCTTTTCCTTATTGAACTAAAGGGGCAGGTTAGTTGAAAAGTATTGTTTAACTTGTGTTCAACATTCGGGCCATTTTGTTGAGGATAAATTAGAAAGAAAAAATGAAGGTGGGATGAAATATGTTCGATGCTGGTTGGCTTAACATCGGCAGTTTGGTACTTGGATTAGTAGCTTGGATAATTCCTGTTATTAATCTTGCGACAGGTAAAAAACAGACGAATAAGAAATGGATTGCTCTTACCATTATCAGTTTCAGCGCTTGCGCTATTGCAATATGTTTACAAATTTTTTATGACCTTTACTTGGTAAACATTAAAGACTGGTCTGCTCTGTCGGAAATGCATGGTGTAGCTGTTGCTTCAACGGTACTTGTAATTGTTACCATTTTATTAAATGCACTTACGTTGTTTTTATATCGGGATAGGGGCACATTGTAAAACAATCGGGCGCGATTGTCATACAACGTTGTGCTGCAATTGGGCCATTTAATTCAATGAAGGGGATGTGAAAAGTGGAAAGGAGGTATAGTAAGTACTCCGTGATTCTAATTGTCGTTGGGATTTTTATTGCGTATATGATTTTTCCTCCTATCAATATAACATTTGGAGTGTGGTCCATGGTAGCCATCCCCATTGGTTTCACTATCTATTTAACAGGTATAACACTTGGAATTATCGCTTTTTTTAAGAAGGAAAAAGGGTTTATTAAATATATCGCGTTAATTTCCATTGCATTAGGTGTTTTATATGTTGTATTTCTCTTAGCAATATTCGGAGGGGAGATTTAGTTTGTTAAAAAGTAATAATTCCGTAAACGGGCGCTTTTGTCATGTAACGTTGTACCAGAATCGGGCCATTTTTTTTAAAATAAGATTCAACAAGAAAGGAGAAAATATTGAAGAAAACATTTCTTATTTTAATATTTTTCGTCACAACTTTGATTTTGGTTGCTTGTGGGGGATATACGCCCGATAACAATTGGGTGTTGGAAAAGGATAGATTGAATGAAGATCCTGAAATTGAAAACTTTGTGACTAGTCTTCAGGATAATCCTGATAAAAGAGGATTTAAAGTATTTACAATATCAGAAGGTAGAAAAATGGTAGTTATATCGACTGGAGATGTTGAGAGATCATTGGAACTAGATAATGTTAAAGTAGATTCAGGAAATACCAAAGTTATATTAAAAGAGATGGAAAATAAAAACGATGAAGCTAATCCGTACATTATGGTTGGCATAAGTGCTATAAAGGGTGAGCTTTTCATTCAGGATACAGATGGGAATAGTTATGACGAGTTTTAGGGAATTCCTAAACAATTGGGCGCAGTTGTTGAATAAGCACTATGCTTTAATCGGATTAGATTGAAAAAAATGTATGTTAAAATTCGAACAAAATAAATTTAGATGTAGGGAGATGACTACTTTATGAAAAAAAGAATTTCTATAGGATTAACAACGATAGCTATCATTACTTTTGGTGTTTTTACTTATTATGGGTCTTTGACCGAGGCTAATAAGGAAACCGACAGTATTGTAATAGATAAAAATGGAGAAGTAGTAGAACCACTTAGTGGTAACAACGATAATAGGGGTCATTAATACACATTAATATCAGCAGACATTTTTCTTAACGTTCTATTTGTACCAATACTCTCTTAAGCAATCGGACTCAATAGTTTAATAAGCGTCGCTGCTCTAATTCAACTAACGGGTGTGTTAGTTGAATTAGAAAGGGTTTTACAAATTAGTCATGTCTAATATGTAAAACCCTTTAATTTTTCTATCTTTTATCAAATTAGGTCTTGATAACTTTGGCAGCACTTTTCTTCTTGAACTAACGGGGCAGGTTAGTTCAAGAAGATGGAGGATTAATTCTTATAGAAATAGAATGACGCTTTAGGAGGTGGATTCAATGAACATAAGAAAAGCTACTTTATCTGATGCCAAGGGTATAGCGAAAGTCCACGTTGATAGTTGGAAATCTACTTATATAAACATTATTCCAGATGAATTTTTGGAGACATTATCATATGACCAACGAACTGATTTGTGGAATCGCAATATTTCTAAAGAGGGAAATTACGTCTTTGTCGCAGAGAATAATGAGAGAGAAATCGTAGGATTTGCAGATTGCGGAAAAAGAGATGGTAATAATGTTGATAATTCTGGTGACTTAACATCTATTTATCTCCTTGAAGAATATCAAGGAAGAGGAGTTGGGAAACAATTATTGAAACAACTAGTTCTTCAATTTGAAGAACTAGGCTTCAATAGAGTTTTTGTGGAGGTGTTAGAAGACAATAAAACTCGGTATTTCTATGAATATTATGGTGCTAATTTACTTGAATCCGAAAAGACAACAATTGCAGGTACTGAATTGAATCTTCTTATATACGAATGGAATAACCTTAACGAATTAATATCTAAACTCTAACTCACATCCTCTTCAACTAACGGGGCAGGTTAGTTGAAGAGGATTGTTGAACTTGAGTCCATTTAAAATAGGTGAAATGGAAAATTTCTTTGATAATAGTAGTTAGTTCGGGAAGGGGAGTGAGAAATTTGTTTTACAGAAGGAAGTTCTACATTGTAAAGAATGAATTTGTTGCCATTTTTAATGCCCATTTTAATGAGAATAATTTACCTAATCAGATAAAACATGGTGCAAGATTAACGGGAAGATGGATGATTCCAAATGATGAAGATACTACTGAAATATTCGCTATTTGGGAATACGACAGTTACGAAGACTACGGTGAAATTGAGAAAAGTGTAAGAAGTGACAAAGCACACGTTCAACGAGTTCAAGATTGGTATGATAAACATGGCGGGAGAGATTATGTCATCAATAATTATTTATTAGAAGTGAGGAACGAAGAGATAAAAACAACATTGGATAAATAATGCTAACTATTTACTGAAACTAACGGGTGCATTACTTCAATTAGAGGTTAAGCAGCCTTTTCATCTTCAACCATTTTCATCAGTAAGTATGGAGCGGACATGGGTATTAAACGATGCAGGTTAGGGGATCGTATCGGGGGGGATGTAGATGAGAATGTTAAAGAGGATCATCATAGGGGGATTCGCTGCAATTGTGGTTCTACTTGCGGGATGTGAGGAGGAAAAGAAGGCGGTTGCTGACTTGGTGAAGACGGAGACTGTTGAAGAGATCCTTCAAGTAGATGAAACAGTAGTCGATGATTACTGGACGCAGCCGATTGATTCGCAGATATGTCAAACAATAGGTGAATGCCGCGATTTAGGGGATACATACGGAAGCGAACATTTCACCAGTTTTTTAGGAGAACTCAAAGCTTCAGACCAGATGTCGTATTTGAATGTGGCCACGGAAGAAGATGAATCTGTTCTTGCTATTGCTACTAATGAAAAGGAAGATGAAGAATCCATTATCGCTCGCTATGAATTAATAGAAGAAGAATTTGTTTTGACGAAAGGCGAAGAAGCGAGCATCTTCAAAGGCATAGCTGATATTGTACTTGCATTGTACGATCGAAATAAAGTGAATTTACAAATCCTTGATTTTCAAGAGGACGTTTACCCGTATGTTGATGTTTATGAGGGGAAATTGGTGATGCCTTCTAATTTGATAACGCATTGGCTTCAGTCCGCTACGGTAAGTACACTGATTCATGAATATGGCCATATGCTGACATGGAATGAAGCGGATTTTGTCATTTCGGAGACATGTGCAGCAGATCAATTTCACATGAAGCCATACTGGGAATGTTATAACACTGACAGTTATATGAATCTCTATTATCAAGCTTTTTTGAAGGAATATGAGGAGCGATGGTTACAGGCTGGTAATAGGACTGCGGAAGAGCGAATTGCTTTTTATGAAAAACATAAGGATTCATTTGTGACAACTTATGCTACGGTTAATCCCTATGAAGATATTGCGGAGTCTTTTTCTTACTTTATGTTAACTCCGTACAATGCCAACCCTCAAACGATACCAGCTAGAAAAGTGAACTTTTTTTATCAGTTTCCAGAACTGGTCGAGTATCGGGCGTTTGTACTTAAGGAGTTGAAAGTTCGAAAAGACGAGATGTGGTCCTTTTATTGAAGATGATACTCTAGTATACTACATGATCTTTCATAGAGTCGAGAACGTATGTATAGTAAGCGATATTCCGCAAACGAGCACGATTGCGGTCCATCGATTATTAACACACACTTAGTTGATTGGAGCGGAAGACGACCGACTCCCGTAGGATCATCGGGACAGATAAAACAACCAACGGTATCACACTGTTCCATTAAAGAGTGCGTTTGTTTAATAAGCGCCTCTTTTTTTTGTAATCAAGTATCGGCTACCTTTATATGGTAGCATTTACTTATTGAGTAACGGAGTTAACTATTTCCGTGAACTGGCGTTATGTAACCTGCTGTGCATAGACCATACAAGCCCGTTCAGCGATTGATTCGATGTTATGCCGGATAATCTCGATAAATTGGATAATTACTGTAATATTAGATTGAAAAGGAAGTGAAATAACATATGAGCATAAAAAAAAGGCTCGGAATATTCTTCATTGCGATGTTGATAACTATGCTTGTTATTATCCCTTTACTTGGCAATCCATTATATCCCTTGTTTGATTTATTTAAATAGAAATAAGCTTCCTGCCTTTCGTGACAGCTTTTGCTTATTGGACTAAAGAGGCAGGTTAGTTTAATAAGAATAAAAAGAAAACCTAATTATAGTTTTTAAAAAGATTGTTCATTTAACACGAAGTTTGATTATATAAATAAAGATTGATGATTTTAAATAAATGAATTGAAGTTATCTCCCCTCTAAAGGATGGCTTAGAGGGGGATAAACTCTAATTGAATATTTATGTTAATATAATTGTGAATACTGGGATTAAATATTTAATCATATTAATAAGGTCCGTGATAGTAGAGTAAATATTTAAAATCACTCAATGAATAGTATACCTTTAGGAGGTCAATATGAAATGGAAAGGAATACATATAGAACAAGTCAATTATTTGAAATTCTAGGTGTATCAAGAGATGCACTTAGATATTACGAGAAACAAGGAATTGTAAAACCAAACCATGATGAATCAAATAATTATCGACAATATAATGATTATGATATTTATACATTATTGGTTGCAGATTTTTATATAAAGAGAAACTTCTCGATGAAAGAAGTTAGAAAACTACAAGAAGGAAGAGCAATAGAAGAACTGGAAACTTTATTAGAAATAAAAGCCGAACAATTAGAAGAAACCATACGAAATAATAAATTTATGCTTCAAAAAATAAAAGAAACAAAAGTATTCTGTGAGGGATTAAAAGAACACTTAAACGTAAGCGTCAAATACTCCCCACCTTCTAACCCCTTTCGTGTTATGTGATAATCACATTAACAATGTTAGGAGGTTTTTTCATGACACGAGACGAACGGCGAGCCATGTGGCACGCACGGATTGAAGCATTTAAAGCGAGTGGTGAATCTAGTGTAACAGCCTGGTGTGCTACAAATAATATCTGTGTTCCAAGTATGTATACTTGGCTTAAAAAGGAATGGCAAAAAGTAGATACTGCACCTACAGCCCAGCAGTGGGTTTCGTTTGATACAATCGCTCCAAAGGTAAGTATGCCTTCCCAATTGACACTTGCGATAGGTGTTGTTTCCATTCAAATTGAAGAGGGATTCAACCCTACACTTTTAGGGGAAGTACTTCAGGTACTTCAAACGCATGTTAAGTAAAACACCCGTTGATTGTGTGTATTTAGCCTGCGGACGTACTGATTTACGAAAATCTATCGATGGATTAGCTGTCATCGTTCAAGAAAGCTTTCAGCTTGATCCGTTTTCCCCTAGTTTATTTGTCTTCTGTAATCGAAAGCGCGACAAACTGAAAATCCTACATTGGGATCATAATGGATTTTGGCTTTACTACCGAAGGTTGGAAAACGGTCTATTCCAGTGGCCCGATGGACAAACAACCCAGCCACTTGCGATTAGCCATCGACAATTACACTGGCTACTTGATGGCTTACCACATGAACAAAAACAAGCTCATCCAAAAGTTTCTGCAAAAATCATTATTTAAAAAAAGGAATTCGTCGAGTCATGTCGAATTCCTTTTATTATGGAAAAATCAGTAGCAGTTATCTCATCTACAATTGAAGAACTCGCAGCGAAAAACATGGAGTTGGAAAAACAAAATGAAGCGCTACAGGCTAAACTCAACTGGTTAGAAGAACAATTTCGCCTCAGCCAACAACGAAAATTTGGCGCTTCTAGTGAAAAAACCAATCCAGATCAACTCGCACTCTCTCTTTTCAATGAAGCTGAAGTCACAGCGGATGAAAAGGTAGAGGAACCAACGCTTGAATCGATTACCTATCGTCGAAAAAAACGTACAGGCCAAATCGAGGCGATGCTTGAAAACCTGCCAACTGAAACGATTCACTATCGTTTATCAGAAGAGGAACAGGCTTGTTTGTGTTGCGGTGAACAAGTACACGAAATGAGTACAGAAGTACGACGTGAGTTAAAAGTCATTCCAGCTCAAGTGAAGGTCGTTGAACATGTACGCCATGTCTACAGCTGCCGAAATTGTGAACGCGAAGGCACTGAAACTCCAATTGTCACAGCGAAGATGCCAGCACCTATGTATCCAGGTAGTTTGGCTTCGCCTTCGGCGATGGCCTATATCATGAATCAAAAATACGTAGAGGGTATGCCTCTCTACCGACAAGAAAAACAATTGGAACGTCTAGGTGTCCCTTTATCACGTCAGACTTTAGCGAACTGGATGATGTACGGGGCAACTCATTGGCTAATCCATCTTTATGAACATATCCGTACCTATCTATTGATGCAGGATGTTATTCATGCGGATGAAACAACACTTCAAGTACTGGCCGAACCTGGACGCCCAGCGACATCCAAGTCCTATATGTGGTTATATCGGACGGGGCGTGATGCATCGGCTGCAGTGTTGTATGATTACCAACAAACAAGGGCAGCCAAACATCCGAAAGCCTTCCTTTCAGGCTTTAAGGGATATCTGCACGTCGATGGATACCAAGGGTATAATGATATACCGAAGGTGAAATTGGTGGGGTGTTGGGCACATTCGCGTCGAAAATTCGATGAGGCCTTAACTGCTTTGCCAGCGGAAGCCAAAAATAAGGAAACTCCTTGTGCTGCGGAGGAAGGGCTGCGTTTCTGTAACCAATTATTCGCGATTGAACGCGCGCTAAAGGATCACAGCCCTGAAGAACGCTATAAAGAGCGACTTGAACGCAGTCAGCCTGTGCTGGATGCCTTTTCAACTTGGCTACAAACACAAAGTCCGCGCGTCGCGCCTAAAAGTGCGTTAGGGCAGGCCATCAAGTATTGCCGAAATCAATGGACACGCCTTACAATGTTTCTACAGGATGGGCGTTTGGAAATCGATAATAACCGGGCCGAACGTGCTATCAAACCTTTCGTAATTGGACGCAAGAACTGGTTATTCTCTCAATCTATGAAAGGTGCAAAAGCAAGCGCAATTGCTTATAGCATTGTGGAAACTGCTAAAGAAAATCAGTTAAATCCATTGGTTTATTTAACCCACGTATTTGAACAGCTTCCTTTAATAGATTTGGAGGATTCAAAGGCGCTAGATCAACTACTTCCATGGTCGGAGACCTTGCCGACAAATTGCCACGTTCCCAATAAAACTAAATAAAGCATATAATAAGCGCCCCCTGAAAGACAGGTGGGCGCTATTTGACGCTTACACTTAAACCAGTACTCCATAAGGAAATTTCCAACCTATGAAATAATTGATGAGTTTTCTGACTTTTATTCCTTTCTGGAGTATCCTGCCATATTGCAAAATATGGATATGATTAAGGATGATATTCTTAGCAAAATCATGAGGAAATTTACTTTTGATGAAAACGGTTTTCTAGATTCCAAGATGTATATTGTTGAAAAGCATGAAACGATACATAAGGAAAATATAGAATGTTATTTACAATATTCTAAATGCATCTATACAATTATTGAGGATGGCAGGTATCAAAATGGAAATAGTGATATTAAATATAAAGTTTTTGAATCTACTTTGGAATGGGGAAACGAACAAGGACTTAAACCAATAGGGGTTGCTTTTGTTAATACTCGTCTTATTACATATCTTGATAATAAAGAACGAGCCTTCTTAGAAATATATGTTCCTGTTGAAGAAGAGTAAAATACTTTTTATTGATATTGACCTGGGGGTAACACCATAGTTTATCTTTATAACCAATGGAACAAGTGCAAACTGTTCTATTGGTTATTTATATATCTAGGAGGGTGTTTGGTTTGAGTGGAATGATAAAAAAGTATATTTTATGGACCTATGTCATGTTCTTTGTATTTCTTCTTGTCATAGGGCTGACAATGTTTTTTTTAAAGTCTCAGCCTGTAGCAGATATATTAATCGTGCTATCATCATGGACGTCTACATTTGTCTTCGTAACAATGTTCCGTAAAATCTATCCCCAAGGGAACCTATGGAATTTTATAAAAGGACAATTTAAGGAAAGAATCAGAGTATCGACTGTATTGTGTGTCGTCATTATTCAATTTTTGGTTTTGATTGGTAGTTTATTAATGACAAACAAAGTATGGGATGTGCCCATATATGAACAATTTACTGCTTCATGGACTTCACTTCTTATCTTATTTGGCTACAATTTAATCCTTGGACCACTCGGGGAAGAATTAGGGTGGAGGGGATTTGTATTAAATGAATTGCAAAAAAGATTCAGTCCATTAAAATCAGCCATTATCGTTGGATTGGTTTGGGGTTTCTGGCATACACCGTTATGGCTTATGTCAGGATACTCAGGATTACAATTGGTGCAATATATCATTTGTTTCTTGGGTGGCATTGTTGCTGTATCAATCATTATAACTACATTTTATAACCTGAATCGTAATCTCATTATTCCTATTATGATTCACCAACTTTTCAATTATTTTATGGTCATTCAAGTTGGAAACGTACTTAATACTCTTACAGTTACCACTGTATTATATTTAATAGTGGCTGTAGTTTTAGTTTTAGCTAATTATAAAAAGTGCTTATTCAGGTAATTAAATGGAGCGTCTGATTTGTGCAAAGTTTGAATCGAAAAAATAGTACACTAAAAGAAAAGTAAGTTTATATATGTAGACCTTCTACAACTAACGGACAGGATAATTCAACAAACAATTTCAATTTGATGATTTTAATAAAGCTGGGAACAATACATCTAAAGACTTTGAGGTGATGAAAAATGAATAGAACTACTTTACTTTTGTTGATTTCATTTTGTTTATTGTTTTTCTCGACCATATATGCAACTGCAAACGATAAAACCAGACCTTATGAAGAAATTTATCCTGAAGTAGGTTACAAAACTGTGGAAGATGCATTGGACGATTTTGAACAGCATTTCAAACAAAAACTTAAGCTTCCGCTTAGAGTACCACCAATAGGCTTTACCCATCATTTTGGTAGGTTTAATGATTTAGATGGCGACATTAATGATTCATTTGAAGTGACGTTTATAAATGATCAATTATCTGAAAACCATTATAAAATTGATGTTCGCCCGATAAAGAATAGTATTCCTATAAGAGAAAAACTCGTGATAAAAACCTTTGAATTAAAAAATGGAATTGTAGCCACTTATATGACTATTTCAGGATTTTATGTGCTTGTTTTTGAGAGAGATGATTGGCAATATATGCTAAGTATAGATAAACGAGTATCAGATAAAATTACTCCTGAAACCTTGTTAGATATAGCCAATTCAATTGGTTATTGATTCAAATTGGAAGTTTTGTTATTCATCTAACTGGTACTTTAGTCGAACAGCAGGGGCTTCTAAGGAAGCTCTTTTTTCTTCTTAAACTAACGAAGCAGTTTATTATGATTAAGTATGAAACAAACCGACTAGGATTCCGTCTAATCGTAAAGGGGGTGGGAACGATGAGGAAATTATTTATCGTTGTTTCTATAATATTGATTTTCGGAATATTTGGCTGTGTAACAAATAACAAAAATGAAGAAAATTTAAGTGGTAAATCGAAAATTACCAATGAGTCTAAACAGGTGGATGATATCAAAGTATCAATAAATGTTGAAAAAGACCTTAATGTTTATGCCACTATTACTTATATAGGAGGAGCAGCTGAAAAAGATATTTATCATGGTGGAAGTATTTTTTTCTTTAATATTTATCAACAAGATGGTGGTTTTGAATATTTAGGTAGTATGGAACAACCACTATTAACAACAACACTGATTCGAAATGAACCTTACAGAGTAAAATTTAAAGGGATAGAAAAACTTAAATTAAAGACAGGTACTTATGAATTTAAAGCTATTGCGGATTTTTCTTTGGATTCAGATGATGTATTAGGAACAAGAATTGAAATTCCTGTTTCTAAAATTGAGGAAGTTAAATAATTCCTTCTTCAACTAACGGTGCAGGTTAGTTGAAGAGTGTTGTTTAACTTGTGTTCAACAAGGGGGCCAGTTTGCGGAAAAACGTAACAGGGGGTAATTAAATGGATGCTTTGATGTTAGAGGGATGGACTCCTATATTGCTTTGCGGAATTGTGTTTGCAATTGGGATGTTTATTATGTCACGTAAAGTTTTAAGAAGTTCTTTATTTTCCACCTCTACTGCATTAAGTCTGATTTGTATCGGGGTAATTATTTATAGCGCGATTGGAATTGGTGGTTGGGAAGGTATGGGACTAGGTTTATTTACGATTACTATTTTAGTAGAAATATGGATAGGTACTGTTATTGGAGCTATCTCAAGGAGTTTAAACTTTTAAGAATGTTATCTCGCTTTCCACTTACTTTATTGCTTATTTTTTTGGCTGCTAGGGTTATTTCCAGAGTATCGCTAGAACAAATATCAAATTCAGTTTCCGTAATCGGGTACGAATGTTGATTAAGTATCACTTTTCTTCTTCAATTATCGGGTGCTTTAGTGAAGATTCGGTTGCCTTTCATGGTAGCTTTCTCTTATCAAATCTATCGCAATGTAAATATGTTCGATTTGTAAAAAGTCTCTCTTTTATTTAAAAAAGGGAAGCTTTTCTTATCTATTGCAGGTGTCATAACTGTCACTTCAGGAGTTATGATGCATCTATTTTGCACTTAAATACATATGAAAAGTCCAATTTCTCAACATTGAAATTAAGAAATTGAACTTTAATCATTACTTTAGTAAAGTGCCCTTGTACTGGAAAAGTTCTTTTCATTCATTAGCAAATCGAATTCAAGTATTACTCTGTAAACAACTTAATCTTATCTACTATGTTTTCTATTACTGAATTTATATTCGCATAACCATAATAACGAACATATATGACAGCTTTTCCTTTCGAAGCAAATACTTCTTTAAAATCATCTTCCTCATGAACTATTAAAAGATTGAGGTCTGCATGCTTTGTTTCAACAAAATCATCATCACTATATTCATAATTATGTCTTTTTATTAAATCGGCAATTAGATTATCTGCTAAAGCTGGTACACTTAACTGATAAACCCTTGTATGAATACTTGGAGAATATTCGCCACTCCCGTCTCCCCACATTTTTCCGGGAACAACCCCATTTTCATCTGATTCATATTGGATTGGTGCTAAAGGACTCCATTTATACGTGTACCGGTTGCCCCAATCAACATTGTCTCTCATATATGAAGATTCTCCTCGAACCAAAGCAGGATTCTGCTCTACATCTGCTAATCTGACGATCGGTAAGTCAAGATTTGTTTCTGGCAATGTTTTTGTATCATTTTTGATAAGCTGTCCGAATGGAACGATGGCACTCAATCCAGCAACGATTGTAAATAGGAAGGCGATAATCGAATTTAATCGATAGTGCTTCTTCCATGGGGCATGATGATTAATCGGTTTTCCTTCGATCAAATCTTTTCGTAAAGCACGAATGGATATGGCTGCTTGCAGTGAAATATAGGCCAGATATACAAATAGAATTGACAAAATCGTTTGTTGAACAGCTAACCCATCAATCAAAACAAAGGTAGGAGTTCCATCAAGAAACCAAATTGCAGACAACATGCCAATCATTAAAAGTAACGCGACAACAACCATAACAGCATTAAAGGCTAATTTTTTACCCAGTGCGCTTAATGTAAAAGATTGCTCGGCAGGGTCTGTATGTAGCTCTGGTGCATTTCGTTCAACAGGTGATGAATACACTTGAAAATATTGATAGCCTGTCACATAATCCCATCCACTATCCGCATACATCTCGATCTGTTCTGGTATATTCTTCTTATTTATTGCGACATCTATTCTATACCTCATTTTTTTCGGTTCGCCCTTAACAAAATGAGCAAAACGTAACCCCATCTTTTTTAGATGGAAACCCTTTGCCGCCATGTCTTGAAACCAGCTTTCATGTTCACCAATTCGCCAATAGTCACTTGAACGAAGTTTACGAACTATCTTATTCATTCTCATCACCTATCTCTAAAATATTTCCGTCTTGGATTAGGGATTTTAATCGACTATACTCTGTTCTTAATGCATGTTCCCCTTCTGATGTAATTTGATAGGTCTTTCTTCTACCATCATCTTCTGTTAATGAAATTAGGCCATCTGTTTGCATCCGTGAGAGTACTCCGTAAAGTGTTCCGGGTCCCATTTTTAATCTGCCATTCGAAACTTCTGTAATTGCATGCATCAGCTGATAGCCATGGTTGGGATGCATTAATGCCAGTAGTACATAATACATTGCTTCAGTCATCGGTCCTCCATTATATGCCATTACTTACATTCCTTCTTTCACATTTCATGGTATTATGTCACGCGTTATTATGCGTAACGATATATCGTTAAGCATAATACTACTTCATGAAATATTTTTTGTAAATATAAAAAGATGATTAGTTTTTTTACGGTTAGATTTGCGAAAAGTCCCTGTTGTATTTAGAGAGGGAGACTTTTTTATCTATTGCAGATGTCATAACTTAAGAGTTTAGGTAAAGATAATTCAACTAACGCAACAGGTAGCTAAACAAGGTTTTTTCAATAATTACCTAAATAGTATCTATAGTATGCTATCGTTAATTAAGAAAACAAATTTAATTTTTAACGAGAGGAGGAAGAGTGTGTGAACATCTTAAAATCTAAAAAAGGCTTAGTGATTATTATGGGTATTGCAGTTTTATTAGTAATTTCAAATTTTTCTAAAGGAAATAATAAGGAACAACTTACAAGTAAAATTGAAAAGTATGGAGATGATACAGACATACAGCATATTGAAATATTGGATGGTAATAAATCTGTTGCTTTTATCAAAAAGGACGACGGTACAGAGGGGGAAATATATTTTGAGAAATCTTTGCTTTCTTGGAAATTTAAACGGGAATTCACCTTTGAACCAGAGGGAATTAATACACCTATTCATCTTTCATTTTTCCAGTCTCCATTTAACAATGAAGAAACATTAAATACTGTTCTACTTAGGGTATTTGATAATGAAATAAGTAAAGTAAGAATCGAAACAGGAGAGAACATTTTCCATGACTTTGAACTTCTACCCAAAGGTTCTGGTGAAAGGTTTGGGTTATTCAGAACTGCTAGTGAGGATTTCTATGAAGCTGAATATATTGCTTACAATAGTGAAGGTGAAGTAATTTACACTAGTAAATCTGAAGACTAATCTTACTAGATAGTAGTAAATATAAAAAGTATGTAAAGGGTGTCGCAGTAAATGGAACCAACAATCTTAATTGGGTTATTATTTATTACAATATGTATTTTTGCAGTGGGTCTGTTAACTTTTCTATTACCTAAGAAAGTTAGGAAGTTTGTCTGGGGTATATTGGGCATCATTTTAATTTGTAGTTATATCTATCAAGGGGCAATTAGACCTTTGATTATAGAGCAACAAACTGGAAAAGCCATAGAAGTATTAGAAGGTCATTTAGAAGAAAAATATTCAAAGGATTCATGGGGAATTACAGATACAGACGACTTTAAAATAGAACCTGTTATAAATCTTCATGTAATTTTCGATAGTGAGCCAAAAGTAGTTTATGAATATACAGTTGAAGATACAGAGGTAAGACAAGTAAGGATGTGGACTGTATCAGGCACGTCGGTAGAAGAAAGCGGAATTGAGCCACAACATGCAGAGTAATGATAAGAGTATGTGAATGATTGTAGTTCAACTAATGAAGCAGGTTAGTTGAAGAGTTTTGTTTATCTTGTTTTCCACAATCGTGACAGATCGTGGAAGAAGAAATTATAATCCAATCGAGGTGATTAATTAGTGGTTCAGGTATTGCCAAAAATATTTCACCCAAATATAAAGGAACAAGAAAAAGAAAAGAAGAGAATTGGAAGGTAGGTAAATAAATGATTCCATTAGTATATGACCAAATTAATGGCTGGGGCAAAGACGATGAATTCTTCTTAGCACTGTTAAAGAAGTTAAATGTTAAAAAAGTAGCTGATTTAGGTTGCGGAACAGGAAGATTGACAACTCACTTTGCTCAAGCAGGCTATCATATTACAGCTATTGATCCAAATGAAGAAGCAATCGAATATGCGAAAAATAAAGAGTTTCCAGGCGAAGTGACTTGGATTGTTGGTGATAGCTCAAATTTACAAACAAATGCGTTTGATGCAGTCATAATGACAGCGAATGTTGCGCAAGTATTTCTTACAGAAGAAAGTCGGAAATGCGTCATTTCAGATGCATATCGAGCATTAAAACCTGGAGGTCATTTTATTTTTGATACACGTAACCCATTAGCAAAAGCGTGGGAACAGTGGGAAAAAGATATGACACCTGATATTGCGATGAGCCAGGTGAGCGGTGAGTCACTTGAAATTTGGACTGAATATGAGGGGTTTGTAGAAGATGTTTTTACGTTCTATGAGACTGTAAAAAACGCACGTACAGGTGAAGTAGTAATTCATGAAAAAATGCAATTAAAATTTCGACCGCAAGAAGAAATCCATGAATTATTACAACAAGTAGGTTTTTCACTAACCCAAGTTTATGGAGATTGGGAGTTTAAACAAGCAACTTTAGAAACCAAATCTTTTGTTTTTCACGGTGTAAAATAAATATGGGGTTCTATAACGCTTTGCTTGTTGATTTTGATAATTTTAATATTCCTGGAAGACGAAAGAAAGAAAGAAAGAAAGAAAGAAAGAAAGAAAGAATTTTTTATTCAGCAAACGATCGCTAATATGGAATAAGCTTCATTTTTCTTGTACAACTAACGGGTGCTTTAGTGGAAGAATTGGTTGCCTATATAGGGCAGCTTTCTCTTATTAAATCTATCGCAATGTAAATATGTTCGATTTGCAAAAAGTCTCATAACTTATTGAGTAATGAGGTAAAACCTTTCATGTGATTTTGATTTATCTATTAAAAAGTATAAATGAATTAGCTATGTTTAAAGTTTCCATTTCACCCTCGCATAAATAACGAGCATCACGAAGTTTGCCGCAGCACTAATAACCGTACCATAAGCAATCGCCGAAGGTCCAAATGAGCCCATCATCAAATAAATAACCGCTACATTAATGCCTAAGACGGTAATCACACTAAATATTACCGGCACCATCGAATTGGCTTTTGCGTAGTAGAATCGAGTGATATATGTATTCGCAGCGAGGAAAAACATCGACAGCGAAAATGCACGAAATATCGGTACCGTTAGCAAGACCGATTCCTTTGTAAATTCCCCACGTTCGAAAACAAGACTGATAAGCGGTTCTGCAAAAAAGTAAGCGACAGCCATCGCTGGAACGAGTAGTGCAACTAGATAGAGCATTCCCTTTTTATAGAGTGCACGGATAGTCTCCATGTCGCCCTCTCCCTCTTTTTTACTGAGGAGAGGATAAATGACGGTCGTCACTGCGGTCATCAAGATTGCCTGCGGAAGGCCAGTCGATTTCGAGGCAATATTCACCGCAGTAGTAACTCCTTCTCCAAACCGCCCAGATACAATCCTATGTATGAGAATATAGAACTGCAGCGAGGCTCCACCGAACAATATCGGCAAAGCGATAACCCATAACCTCTTAACATCTTCAGACATACCAAAAGATGGTTTCAACGAATAGAGTTTCGATTTCCGAAGTCCTGCATAAAGAAATCCACCCATTATCAATGCACCAAACAATGCACCAATCCCATATGATTGAGGTCCGAAATAACTGGTTAACAAGACAGCTATTCCGACAAAGGCTGCATTATACAGAAGAACCGCAATACTAGACAGGTTGTATTTACCGTTTACATTAAGCACTCCGCTCATCCATGTCGATAGGACAAGAATGATTGAAGATGGCATCATCCAAAGGTATAGATTGCGTACCAATGCATGCTCTTCAGCACTCTGATTCTTAAAGAATAGTTTCAAAGTTGGATCTGTAAAGATGATTAATGTAACTGTTATCGAAACTGCTGTCATAAGAACAGTCGTAAGCGACTTTCGAACGTACAAAGCCTTATCTAATTTCGTTGAATGATAGACGGATATAAATGCTGTCGTCAATCCGCCACCAACAACGAGGTAAATGAAATTCGGAATTGTATACGCTTTTGCAATTGCATCAGCTGTAGTCGACGCACCATACTGATTCGTTATCGCTATTTCCCTAATAAAGCCAAGTAACCTGGCCAATATATTAATGATCGCGATTGCCCCAACAATTTTCATCAATTTACTCATAAATTCAACCTGACCTTTCTCAGCAGAACGTTAAATCAACGACAAGTTTCCTAAAGTATTGTCATACCAATACTGAGCAATTTCCATTGCTTAGCTATTTCATCGATTCTATCAGAATTATCATTTAAGCACACTCACAAATTTTTCGTCTTCCATGCATTTCACTAACGTTTATATGTTTGATTGGTTATAGAAAGAAGGTTGAGAAAACTGAAAATTGTACTCTTTTTCTTTCTTCAAACTTTCTTTTCCTATATAATCAGCATTATATACAGTTTACAAAGGACAGAGTAATTACATAAAAAAACATTAGATTTGATATATTTAATTGGTCATTTTTCATGGATATCTATGCTTGGTAAATTTGAACTTATCAAAATTGGATTTATTGGAGGAGATACCGTAAAAATAGCTAGGATTTTTTATATGTTGTCATTACCCATTTTTCTAGGTGGTTGTGACCAGACAAATACCAAGGAGACAAACGACAATCCAGAGAAAAAGGCTTTAGCATTTAATCCAGCAGGGATTGAGTCAGGAATTGAAAATACTCCTAATTTTATACGTGCTTGAAAAGAGAAATGTAACCTTTAACGGGGAGGTTAGTTGAAAAGTGTTGTTTAACTTATGTTCAACATCCGGACCAGAATGTATAATTCCTATCGAATTTGTAGGGAGAATTAAATATCGAAATTGTTGAATAATACTTAAGGAGTGTATATATGAATAAATCATATGTAATTTTTTTGCTGTTTCTTACAATATTCCTAACTGGATGTAGTGAGGATAATAGTAAGGCTTGGGAGCCATATAGTCCTTTAAATACTTCATCTTTAATGAAACAATATGCAGTTCAAGATAATTACGCACAGTTTAAATCCTTAGTACAAGAAGGATACGATGAAGATAGTATAAATGAGATATATGATACTGTGAGAAGCACTGTAACTAATAGTGCAGAAATAAACAGTTTTACTTTAGTCACTTTTGATAATGGTAAAACGTTGCTTGTACACTTAACGCCTGTTACGTCTGAAGAGGGGGAAGTGTTAATTCAAGATGTTATTGAAATTCCAATTGAAATGGCATCGTATATAAAGGAGGAGTTAAATAAAAAGTAAAGTTGTTCTTGTACTTGGATTAGCTTAATAGCTAATCTTTTTTTTATTGATATAAGGTGTTTACCTTTTTGAACGTCAATCGTTATCTAAGTAGGAGGGGGATTATGGATGAAGAATTAGGGCTTTATTTAGAAAGGAAATTAAAAGGCGTCTATTATGTCTTACTAAAAATGGGAGCAAAAAAAGAAGATGCCGAAGATATTTTACAGGAGACGGCATATCGTTTTGTCCAGCTATTAGATGGTGTTGATGAAAGGTATATAGATGCATGGCTTTATCGAGTAGCTATCAATTTATTTTATGATGGCTTGAAGAAACAGAAGACAATGGATCGTTATCTAGCGCTTTTTAAAACTGAAGATTTACTTAATTTATATACTCCCGAGCAATCCCTGATTGATGGAGAGTTTGTAAAACAAATGAAAATAGCCATGTCCAAACTAAGACCAAAAGATACTGAACTTCTGCTTTTGAAGTATAGTGCAGAATTTTCATTAAAAGACATGGCTCATTTATTAGAAACAACAGATAAATCAATAAAAACTCAGTTGGCAAGGGCAAAAAAACGATTACGAAAAATGATTGAGGAGGATACTTATTATGAGTGAAAAATCTATTTTTGATTCAAAGGATACATATCAACCAACTATAAAAAAAGCAAAGAAAAAGTCTTTGAAACGGACAATTTGGGTTTCAATAGCTGTGACATTAACTACAGTAATAGTAGGAGTAGTTATTTTTTTAGCAGCGCATCTTTACATGCAAAAAACGATGACCAATTATTATAATTTGCAAGTGAGTAAATCAATGGTACGTGGAGCAAATATTACTTTAGATAATGGTGGAGCAAGCAGCTATGGTATTGAATCGGCGATTACACAAGATCAATATAGAAAAAACATTGACGGCATTCCGTATACTTGGTATAACGAACAAACTCTTTATAAAATTTATGACAAACCGACTACATTACTTGACACAAGAATAACATCATTTGATGGTGAGCAATATTATCGGAATGGTCAACGAGTGATGAACTTCTTATATCCTCGAATGAAAAGTTCAAATGATGACATTGCCCTGATATCCTCGCTAGATAGTAAAGATAAAATCGAAGTAGCGATTTCTTTCAAAGAAGAACTACCTGTAGATAAGATGTTGGAATTTTTCCCAACAGCACAGTGGGCTTGGGTTGTTGATCCGATGAATAGAGATTCATTCGACAGCTCGTTAAAGGAAATAGGTTCTGATTATGTTAGCTATGTTATTAGCGAATATGCTTATGGTTTTTCAATTCAGCCAGAAAGCGCAATTGAACAAAACGTGAAAGAATTTAAACAAGGATTGCAAAGATTATCCGAAAAACAAAATAACGAAGAGCGATTGTTAGAAAAAATACAAGGTGAGCTACAAGTGGGAGGAATTGTAATAACAGGTACTGTGGAAGAAATATTACCAATGATGGAACAAGAACAAGTTAATTATGTAAGTGTTGGTGTTATTATTCCTCAATAATGAAGGAGAGTAAGTAAGAAATATGTACTGTTGTTCAACTAACGGGTGCTTTACTTGAACAACAGTAATGCTTTTCTTACTTTGTTACAAATATCACCTTCAACAATCTAACTTTCATTTTAAATAAGAGGTGACGAAATTGTCTTTTAAGATTATTATCCAATTTGGTTTGGCTTCAATACTTTTAATACTTTCTACTGGGGCTACCTGGTAAGAAGTCAGCACAATATTAGAGAAACCTTGGGAATGGAAACATACTGCAATCTTTTCTCAGATGGCGAACGGACAAGTAGAAAACCTAAATGGTATTTTACCAATTGACCATTTTGTATATGCAGCAAAATTTGCACCTAGGTTTCCTTTACTTATGTTACTAAGTGCAACGTATCTCATAATCCTTGGAGGATATATTCTACTCAAACGTAAGGATAGGACATTTTCATATTTCCTATCTGGTGTTGGCGTTTTGTTTTTGGTGTTAAGTGGTTTCGTATCAAAATCTTCAACTACTGGTTTGAAATTTTTTTTGTTAGTTTTCTGCTATTAGGAATATTAGCAGTAGCTATTGCACTGCATAGATTTTTTAATAATAAGACTGGACTTACTTCTTCTTGATCTAACGTTTGCTGTATAGTGCAAAATGAAAGTACATAGTATTGCAACCAAACTTGGCGTTGCAATTTTACATGGAGTGGTATGTATGATTGCCTTCGCATGCAAAGCCAGCCATTGATACAGCTGGCTTCTTGGCTTGGTACTCATGCCCGCAGAGGATCCGTGTCAAGTTGCAACATTGTGTAGTTGCAATTGCAATCTTCTGTATTACGTTTTTGCGAAATACAGGTGCTTTACTTAAAGATCATTGAGATGCTTAGAGGGCTCTTTTTTCTTGTTCAACTAAAGGGGCGGGTTAGTCAAATTCAAAATATTATAAACCTAATTAATTAAAATTAAGGGAAAATTTGAACCTTTTAGCGCTCATTACGTCTTTAAAATAAAATCATTCATATGAAATTACAAATATGAACGATTTTATGGAGAGGATTGTGAAAAATGAGTAAGTTAATTAAAATTTCATTATTGTTTTTTGCGGTCATTATTATGTTGCGCATATTATTTTTGTATCAAGTATTAAACCCAACGCTAAGTAATATTCAAGTGAATGCGAAAAATGAAGAAGGTATTTATACTTCGCCAGATGGGGAGAAAAGTATAACGGTTTATTTTAACGGAGGACTAATATTCCATAACGACGTAACATATGTGGGGGTGTTAGAAGATTCTATCTCAGGTCTGAAAAAGAATGTTTTTCTAGTGATGCCAAATGTTAATGAAGTTCGATGGATAAATAATGGAACAATTGTAGTTAATGGTACAAAAATTGCTATTGATGATACCTATGACTTTAGGAATGAATAAATTAAATGAATTTAAATTATTTAGAACATTCTGGAAGGTCGAATAATGAATAGATAATTCTAATTCAACTGCCGGGTGCTTTAGTAAAACAGGGCTGTCGGTAAATAAGCGATACACTTTTAGGGGGAATATATTATGAGTACATTTGTTTATATGGTGAGACACGGTGAGTCGCCAAAAGAAGGAAATGAAAGAACCAGAGGGTTAACCGAAAAAGGTTATTTAGATGCTCAACGAGTAACTGACATAATGAAAGATGAAGAAGTTGATATAGTTGTTTCAAGTCCATACGTACGCTCAATTTTAACTGTTGAAGAGTTAGCTCAACAAATAGGGAAAAAAGTTTTAGTGTTCGAAGATTTAAAAGAGAAGTTATTTTCTTCTGAAGACAATCGTGTATCTGATAAGCAATTGGTTCAACTTTTGGAGAAGTCATTTTTTGAATCAAATTTCTCTTTAGAGGGAGGAGAATCAAATGTTAATTGCCAAAAAAGAGCTATAAAAGTCTTAAAAGAACTATTAGATACTTTTAGAGATAAACAAGTAGTGGTAGGTACTCATGGGGCAGTTATGACTTTAATGATGGGATATTTCGATAGCACTTATGATTTGAATTTTTTACATAGCACATCAAAACCTGATATTTATAGAATGGAATTCAATAAACAGGAATTAGTGAATGTTCAAAGACTATGGGATGTAAATATTGGTGTTAACCAATAAATTTTATTTGTTATTGAACTAACGGGTGCGTTACTTCAATTGAGGGTTAAGCATCCTTATCTTGTTCAACTAAAGGGGCGGGTTAGTTGAACAAGAAAAATACATAAATAAATATTTTGGAAACTGCCACCTTTTATATATAGACTCATATAAAAGGTGACAGTAGGTATTTAGATGAAACGTTTTATATATTATTTTGTTTGGGTTCTATTTAATTGGTTTCTTCTGTTATTTAGGTAGCAAATATTATATGAGTTTAAAATCCGTTGCCCAAGAAACGCTTGATAATAAACTATTCTTCATTTACAGTCTCGTGTTTCCTGTCATTATTGGGATGCTATTAAAGCTACCTGTATTGGCCAAGGACATTAAGCAACAGGAAAAATGGACATTTGATTGATTGAAATTGTTAGCAATTGGTATCCCACCTTTTTTATCGTAACTTCTCCAGTTTGGATTTAACTTATTTGGACTTATACCCCATTTGGTGAACATTCAATATTTGAAGATTTTTTAAGAATAACAATTAGAACTCCACTCAAGACGGCAGTGGGAATAGTGCTTGGATACTGCTTGTTAGATATCCTGAAAAAATAAAACATTTTAATAATCAGTTATGCTTGTCTAGAAGACTGATCTTAAACTAAAGGGTGCTTTAGTTTAAGAAGAATAGGACTTGCGTGGATGATTGATTTTCATATTTGCAAGTCCTTTTGTTATGCCTTCATACGTAAACAGGAACTCACCTGTTACTTCAGAGATAGCTCTAGAACTTCATTCTCAATGCTTATAAGCTCGGTAAATGCTTCTAAGAGCTTGTTACGGTTGTCATGGATGATGCGTGTGTATGCTTTACCTCAAAGTTGAGGTGATAGACACTGGCGTTTCGCCTGCCGTAACAGTCAATCATTTCCGTTACTGATTCGGAACTTCACTACACCAATTTTTGTAAATGTGTTACACTGTGCCAATAGACCGATTACTCAGTTATTCAACAAACAAAGAAGTTTTGTTGAAGAAGAATACAGATTTATATGCCAACAATGGAGGGGATATAATGAAAACCAATATTTTAAAGCGTATTACCAAAGCCCAAGAAAAAGTTGAATTCTCTGGAGGCATTCTTGTTAAGGGAAACAATGATATTTTAACAGAATTAAGCTACGGTTATGCAAACCGTTCTGAGCAAATTGAAAATAGCACAGATACAAGATTTGGTATTGCGTCAGGTTGTAAATTGTTTACATCCATAGCAATCTGTCAGCTTGTGGAAGCTGGAAAACTTTCTTTTGAATCGAAATTAGAAGATTGTCTTGATGTAGACTTCCTGAATTTTGCTAAAGGTATAACGATTCATCATCTTTTAACGCATACGTCAGGAATTCCTGATTATTTTGATGAAGAAATTATGGACGAATTTGAGGAATTGTGGGTTAAGAATCCGATGTATCTTATAAGAAACTTAGAAGACTTCTTACCTCTATTCCAAAACCAGCCAATGAAATTCAAAGTTGGGGAAAGATTTCATTATAACAATGCAGGATACATTTTACTTGGTTTGATTGTAGAGGAAGTAAGTCAAATTGAATTTTCTGAGTATGTAGAGGAGCATATCTTTAAAAAAGCGGATATGAGTGACGCAGGCTATTTTGAATTTGATTCCCTACCCAGACATACAGCACTCGGTTATATTGACCTTCCAAATGGTAAATGGAAAACAAATATTTACTCATTGCCTGTAAAGGGTGGTTCAGATGGTGGGGCCTTTGTAACAGTGAACGATATGGGGAATTTATGGGATTCTCTATTGAATAACCAATTACTTAATGAAGAACACACAAATAAGTTACTAACTCCATATGTTCGAACGAATAACAAAAATGGCTTTTATGGTTATGGTGTATGGATTGAGAAAAAGGATGATGAGATTTTCAAATTTCATATAATGGGTTATGATCCTGGCGTCAGTTTCCATTCTGCTTTTTATCCCAAAACTGCAATTAAAACAGTAATATGTTCAAACAAATCCAAAGGTGCATTCGATATTATGAAAGAAATTGAAGAAGAAATTCAAAAAAATTGAGTTAGTGAAATAATGTTCTTAAAGTAAAGGGTGCTTAAGTGAAGATTGGGCTGCCTTTCATGGCGGCTTTTTCCTATTGAGTAGTGAAGTGAACTACTTCCGTCAACTGGCGGTATGTTAACTTGTTGTGTATGGGCTATACAAGCCTGTTCAGCGATCGAAGCGCTGTTTTTACAATTAGATCTTATGTAGCTAGTCCTTTTCCATCTCCAATTAACATGGGCAGGTTAGTGAAAGAAGGGAGTAGAGGTTTTATGTCGTATTTGACACAAACTGTGAAGTAAAAAAAGCCCTCTATTTTTCAGAGGACTTAAAATCAGCAAGTGATGTTTTATAATTTGCTAAGGTTTTACATATTTGGTTGTTTCTATAATGTTATCTTGCATTTTTTGAGCAACCCCATTTGAGCATTCAAGAAGTTTATTATTCTCAATTCTTCTGACCAAATGCCTAACAAGAAAACTAATCTTTTTCAACTGTATATCTAACTTGTTTAAAGGTAATTATATCCCCATTTTCAGTATCATCTGTAGTTTGCAAAAGTTGAACTTTTGGCTTGTACCCCGTTTTATGAGCATCTTTGATGCCCTTAATGTTAAGTTCGTAGGATTCATCATTCTTTATTTTTTGTTCAAATACTTTTTCATTGGCAACAAAAATAAAGGTCACTTTATTTTCATCAATTCCCTCAGTCATAAAATCTAATTGATTATCTTTTGTTGTAATTGTTGGTGTTAATAATTCAATACTTCCGTTTCCGGTTTCTTGTTTAAAAGCAACTTCATAATCAGCTCTATCACTTGAATCTAAAGAATTTTCTATTATCCCTGAACATCCGGATAAAGTGATACCAGCAAATAGAATAAAACTTAATCCAATTATTTTTTTCATAAGTTGACCCCCTTTAAATTATACCGTGATATGGAAAAAATAAGCAATGTATATATGCATTTTGATATATGTAACATAATCTCCTTTAATTTATATGTTTATTATATAATTCTAAAATCTATAAATACACGGACCTCATGCCTATTTTTGAATCGGTCTAGAGGATGAGATTCACGTCCATTTATGTATTTCAATTGTTATCGTACAAAAAGTTACAGAACGACAGGAGAATGAACTTAGAAATCAAAGAAGCGCAAAAAGTCATTCATGCAGAGTTAGCATGGGCGAATTGGACAGATGAACAACAAGAAGCTATGAGAACAGCTTTGGTAGAAATGGATAAACAATTGCCGAAGAAGGTTACTGAACTTGAAGGTGACGGGGGTTTTTGCACACAATGCCATATGCATAACCAATGTGTTATATCACTGTAATAGGTGTGGTCAGTCATTAAGTTGGTAAGGACACAGTACGACCATAATTTGAAATAGGAGAGCGCTTGTTCAATTATCGGGTGCATTTCTATAATAAGTTGAGACGCTTTTTCACTAAAGGGGTAGTTTAGCCAATCTTGAAATAGAGTATCAATACAGAACCTTTCCTGTTAAAATTTGGGTGAGGTGGAAACCATGAAAACTAAAAAATTACCGCTTGTAATAATCCTTATTTCCTTAGTCGTTGGTGCGCTAGGCTACTTCCTATTTATGAAATTATTCATTCCAAATATGATGTAATGATTATCCTAAGATGTAATCTTTATTTTTTGTCCGCAGTAGTTCCTACTGCGGAATAGTATTTATTAAACTAACGGGTGCGTTTCTACAATAGGTGGAGACGCTTTTTCGATAACGAGCAGTTTATTCTTATTGAAAAATGAAGTTAACTACTTCTGTGAACTGGCGTTATGTTAGCTTGATGTGTATGGACTATACAAGCTGGTTCAGTGATCAAATTCCTTGTTGAACTAACGGGGCGGTTTACTTGAAGAAAGAATCTGTTCTTTAATAAAAGTTTATTGGAACTTTAGGTTTAAATATTTATATAAATTGAATTAATGGGGGATAGGTACATTGAGTAAAAATGCGAAATTACTTTATTGTATATTGGGAAGTGCTGTACTTGCTTTAATAAATAGTTCTATGTTTAGTTACGCTAAACTTGGAATGTTCCCAGGTGGTTATGGAGGAAATATATTTGGAGAATTGTTAGTTCTAATTACAAATATATTGTCTTTGCTCGGGTTTATATTTTTAATATTATTTTCTCTAATCCTAATAATAAATAATATTAATTTAAATGGAAAAAAATAGCTTACAATCGAATCTTTAACTAACAGAACAGGTTAGTAGTTGAAGAGTATTGTTTAACTTGTGTTCAACAATTGGGCCATATTGTTGAAAATCGAGTCATTCCAATTTTTAATAATTAAGTATTCAATGATAATAGAGCAAGGCACAATTTATATAAGGAGGGCAAAGCAATGAAACCATCATTCCATGTTACTCAGAGCAGTTCCTTAATAGACACATCACTAGAACTCCATGTCACCAATCTTCTACCATGTGAGGTTGTAACGATAAAAGCCGAAATGTGCGACAACCTTGGCACCAATTGGGAATCGGTTGCGGAATTTAAGTCTGATAGTGAGGGGCAAATTAATTTAGCAACTGCGCAGCCTGAATCAGGAACTTATTTTACTCCTGATGTAATGGGACTTTTTTGGTCAATGTCTCCTGTATCGAATGATAAACCAAAGAATAGGACTCCCTTAAAACCATTAGAAACAAAGCTAATTCTAATGAGGGAGCAAGAAGTCTTGACAGTTACTTCTGTTATTCGTGATGTAGTTTCCCCTAAAGTAGATAGATTTCCTATATGTGAACAAGGACTGGTTGGAACATTCTTTTGCCATTCCAATAGCGGGCCATTGCCTACCATCATTGTATTAGGAGGATCTGAAGGAGGATTGCGAGAGAATAATGCAGCATTGTTGGCTTCACATGGATTTAATACATTAGCTTTGGCGTATTTTGGTATTGGAGACTTACCAAAAGAGCTAGTAAATATCCCCTTGGATTATATCGAAAAAGCAATAGGTTGGCTAAACAATAATCCAAATGCGGATATTACAAAACTAGGCGTATTCGGAACTTCTAAAGGCGGTGAACTAGCACTATTAAGCGCCTCAGTGTTCCCGATAATCAAGGCAGTTGTAGGTTATGTAGCTAGTGGCGTTGTTTACCCAGGAATCGGTCAATCAGCACTGCGAGTATCTTCATGGCAATTCAAGGGGGAATCGTTACCGTTTGCTTGTGGTGATGTACCAAAAGGGATTACTAGGAAATTTAATCAGGCGCTACATTCAGGAGAACCGATATCTTGGCGGGAAACCTATCAATATTGGGCAGAAGGCGAGAAACAGGCTGAGATTGCAGTCGAAAATATTCAAGGTCCTATTCTTTTGATTTCAGGAGGCGATGACCAGTTATGGCCAGCTGATTTGTTGTCTGAAAAAGTGATAACCCGATTGAGAGAACACAGCCATCCTTATTACTATGAACATATCAATTTCCCTAAGTCAGGACACTCTTTTGTGGCTCCTGGATTCCCAACCACACAATCTGTCGTATCTCCTTTTGGGAACGGAATGAAATTGTTACTTGGAGGAAATCCGAAAGATAACTCAAAGGCGCAATTTGATGCGTGGCAAAGATTGAAGGTTTTCTTTAATAAATACCTAACCACTAGCTCAGATAAATCTATCTAAGTTCAACAATCGGATTAGCCGATTTATTACGCAATACGGGAAATGTGCCATTACAGGAATTAAATTAGGAAGAAACAATTGTCACTGTCATCATAAAGCGCTGTTCCACCTAAAACAAGATGAATCATATTATAAATCGTTACTTCAGATACACCATACTCGCGGCTGAGATCACTCACAGAAGTACCAGATCTGTAGAGGTCAACAATTGTTTGTTTAAATTCTTGGTTATAACGTTTTTGTTTCATCCCAGACATGTCCTCTCTATTTTAGGATAGAGACTTAACTAACTTGTATCCATAAATCTATACTAGCTCTGCTATTGGAAAATTATCTTTATTACATATATTGTTATTACTTGATTTTATAGTGACTAAGTTTAATGGAGATATATACCATGTTATCAATACTATACGATTGAATATGGATCGTAGAGTTCAAGGAGGATCAGCTGCAAACTTAGTTCCTTTATAACAAATAATTTAATTGAAGAATAAGAAAGGAGTTTATTATGAACCTGTTAAAATTAAACACTCGACAATCAATATTTGCAAGTGTTTTTATGGTTATAATAGTTATTATTTCTAGTTATCTAACACCATGGAATATAAATAAAGTATTATATATTGCACCTATTGCTGTTGTAAGTTCTTTTGTCGGTAGTTTAATTGCTAAAAAATCATTAAAGACAAATTGAAGTAAAAAAAGTTTTTTGCAAGCAAATGCTTTAATTCAACAAACAGCTAAAAGGATCTTCCAGTCGAAGTTCCCCTTTTCAATGCTTACAATAAGCGTCTCTGTTCTTCTTAAACTGACGGACAGGTTAATGTTCACAAATGGAAACATGAAAGATTCCTTTTTGAGGGGGGGAAGTTGATGAAACGCATTTTTTTACTTATCCTAGCTTTAATGGTTGTTTTACTATTGATGTATTTCTCAACTACTGCAATCCCTTCACCTTAATCTAATTCAACTAACGGGTAGCTTTAATCGAACAACAGGGGCTTCTTAGGGAGCTATTTTTTCTTATTGAACTAATGGGGCAGGTTAGGAAAACAATCGGGTCATTTAATGGAATAATCTCAATCGGAATGGAACTTTAGTGGTGAAATTAGATTGTGGGGGGGCAGTGATGGAAAATTTTATTTTGACACTATTTATCTTACTCATAATATCGCTTAATATTGGTTTTTTTATGTTGTTTAAAAAAGGAAAACTAAATCTTATGGTATCAGGTATCATTATGATGATACTTGCTCCAGTTATTGGTTTTTCTAGTGGAGCATTATTTCTTCATTTTTATGATTGGAGTTCAGGGGGAACTGGAGAAGGTGCTGGCTACGGTGGAGCATTTTTAGGGCTTACAACGTTAGCGAATGGAATTCTTCTTCTGGCGATTGGCCTGATAAGGACGATTTTTCTAGCATTTCGTACAAAACAAAATTGAATATCTTCTTTTTCAATTAAAGTGCGCATTTCTGGAACAAAGATTGCGCCTATTAAATAAGGAGATAAGGGGGTAAAGTAATGTCGCAGTCATTAATCTTTGATATGGATGGAACACTATTTCAAACGGATAAAATTTTAGAATTATCACTTGAGGATACTTTTAATCATTTACGATTATTAAATAAATGGGATACAGGAACACCAATTGATAAATACCGTCAAATTATGGGTGTGCCTTTACCAATGGTATGGGAAACTTTGCTGCCTAATCATTCGAATGAAGTAAGGGAACAAACTGATGCTTATTTTCTAGATAGATTAATTGAAAATATAAGAAGTGGGAAAGGTGCTTTATATCCTAATGTAAATGAAGTTTTCAGTTATTTGAAAGAGAATAATTGTTCAATTTACATAGCAAGTAATGGTTTAACGGAATATTTAAAGGCAATCGTAAGTTATTATAATTTGGATAATTGGGTTACTGAAACATTTAGTATCCAACAA
This sequence comes from Sporosarcina sp. FSL K6-1508, assembly GCF_038007465.1. Lineage (NCBI taxonomy): Bacteria > Bacillati > Bacillota > Bacilli > Caryophanales > Caryophanaceae > Sporosarcina > Sporosarcina sp. FSL K6-1508. The sequence continues at coordinate 1,814,392 of NZ_JBBOXF010000001.1, forward strand.
ATTGAATCGCTGAATAAATCAGACTTAGTTCGGAGTATTATAAAAAAATATGATATTGTCAATGGAGCAGTAGTTGGAGACCGGTTATCTGATATTAATGCAGCAAAAGATAATGGTTTAGTTTCAATAGGATGTAATTTTGATTTTGCACAAGAAGAAGAACTTTCTCAGGCTGATATTGTAATAGATGATTTAATTGAATTAAAAACAATATTACCCAAATTAAATCTGTAGCTATTCTGTTCTTCAATTAGTGGGAGCGATTGTTGGACAAAGTTGTTCCAGAATAATTTCAAGGGAGAGAATCATGGACAGGATCTTAGATGAGATAGCCAATTGGATAAACAATACAGATCAAAAAGTGATGATTGGAATTTCAGGTCATGGTGCTTCTGGAAAGACAACATTTGCAAATAAACTTGTAAAGCTTCTGGAACAAAAAGACATTAATTTTATTAATACTGACCCATATATTATTGGCTCAAATCTGAGGAAGTACACTGTATTAGATTACGAATATAACAACGAAGAACATCATTATAAAATGACAGCATGCCATCCTACTGCTCATAATTTGTCTGCTTTAGAGAGAGACATCAACATGATTAGGGATGGTTTAGATTTTTATACAATTGGCACGCATTATAGGGAGAGCACGCTAATTTCTTCCCAAAACAAAGTGAATATTGTAGAGGGCATGAGTATTGCATTTATAAATCCAATGTTATTTGATTTGACGATTTATTTATATACTGATGGAGAAACCGAGTTAAATAGAAGAGGAATTCGAGACGTTTCTGAAAGAGGAATAGATATTCATTATTTAAGACAATCTCATGAAGAGCGTAGAATTCAATATGATTTATTCATGCATCCCTATCATCGGAATTTTGATGTTGTATTAAAAAATTCTAATGAAGAGTTTTTTCTGGAAAAAGATGATCTTAAATAATAACTTGGTTTTTTAGAAAATGTCTTTAATAGTTACAATTCAATAAATGGGTGCTTTTCTTGAGTGAAATTCAGCGCTCCTTCTTCATATAAGGGCCAATTAACGATATAAGAGCACGGCTTTTTTTTAAGAGATACCTATTATTAAGGGTATATATCAACAATCGGAAGGAGGGCATTAAATGAGTAACACTACAAAGGACATTTATAATAAGTTAGCTAATACATATCAAAACGATGTGGATGAGGGGAGTCCATACAACGCTTTTTATGAACGACCAGCTATGATAGCTGCTTTGCCTCCCCAATTAAAAGGAAAAAAGGTGCTTGATGCCGGTTGTTCTGCTGGATGGTATTCTTCTCAATTATTGCAGCAAGGTGCAGAAGTTACTGGTATAGACGTAAGCCCCGAAATGGTAAAAGCGGCGAAGCACCGTTTAGGGGAAAAAGCGACATTCCTTTGTCATGATCTTCGAGAAACTCTTCCATTTAGGGATGATTCCTTTGATGTGATTGTAAGCTCACTTACACTTCATTATCTAAAGGATTGGAGTTATACATTTCAAGAATTCAACCGCATTCTAAAAGCAGGCGGAACCTTTTTATTTTCAGTTCATCACCCATTTATGGACTATACAAGACACGATTGTGAAGACTACTTTAACACCCAATTCTTATCAGAAACCTGGAACAAACCTGCTATTACAATTGAAGTCAGCTTTTACAGAAGGCCTATGCAAAGCATCGTAAATGAAACCACTAACTTTTTCAATATAGCTAAGCTGATTGAACCCCAACCGTCAGAAAAGCTGAAAGAAGTGAATGGAAAATCGTATCACTATCTTATGACCAGCCCTCATTTCCTTATAGTAAAAGCTACGTCAAAAAAGTTTATGGAAATCAAGAGTTGAGTTAAGTCAGGCAAAGAATAGAGCACTGTCTTGATAACAGTATCCAACCATTTTGTGTAGAGTTTTAGATCCTATGGAAATTAGTAATAACGGTATTGCTTACTAAAATTACGCAGTTAGTTGAACAAGACGATTACGATGATCTTCCACAATCGGGCCATATTGTTGGAGAGAGATTCGAATATCAATATTTTTTTGGGGGGATACGATTGTTAAAGGTATCATTAGTTCCACATAATAAAATCTATGCAAAATCAATGTCATCACTTTCGTCAGAACCACAAGTGAAAGAGGCATTGGGACTTACCAATGACCAAACTTCACTTGAAGGAACTATTGATTTTATTGAGTTTATTTTGGAACAAGAAAGACTAGGAAAGCAATATTCAAGAGTCATCCTTGACGAAAACGGAAATTTAATGGGGGTAATAACACTAAAAGACATTGATGACATCTATAGCACTTGTCATATTGGTACTTGGATAGGGCATCACTATTGGGGGAAAGGTTATAACGCATTAGCCAAATCAGAAATTCTATATATCGCCTTTACAGTATTGGATTTAGAATATGTATTTGCAGGGGCAAAATTATCAAATATCCGTTCTCAAAAGGCTCAGGAAAACCTGCCTTATATTAGAATTGGTGTACAGTCAGAGTTTCCAGAGGAACATAGGAAATTAGAATCGCAAGTGAATTCACCCTGCATTTTAAATGTAATAGAGAGAGAAATGTTTTTGAAGTGGTATCCAGACAACAAATAATTACTTTCACACAATCGGACTGCCCGAAAGGATACCATATAAAGCAAACGGGCCAGTTTATGGTATAACACCGTTAAAGAAAATTGGATATCTATTATAAGTTCTAAAAGGATGTGTAAAAATGGACACAATCTTAGAATTGCAGAATGTAACCAAATCATTCAAAAACAAACTCGTCCTGGAGAGGGTGTCCCTCTCGATTCCATCGAACCAGGTTACGGCTATCATCGGAAAAAATGGGTCGGGGAAAAGTACCTTATTGAAAATAATTGGCGGATTAACGAAGCCGGATAGCGGGCAAGTCCTTTTGCGGAACGGAGAGTCTGTCAGGATTGGATACGTACCTGAGGTGATCCCTGCGGTGATTCCCTTTACGCCGGTGGAGTATTTGACACATATGGGAACAATTCGGGGGCTACCAAAGGAGTGGCTGCAGCAGCGAATTAACACCTTGCTGGAAATGTTTCATATGGAAGACGACGGAAACACTCGGATCGTTCATTTTTCAAAAGGGATGAAACAAAAGGTAATGATCATGCAGGCGATGCTGGAGGAAACAGATCTTCTAATCATGGACGAGCCGATTTCGGGCCTCGACCCAAAAGCACAAACCGAATTGGAAGACTTATTAATACTCATGAAGGAGAGAAAGATTAGCGTCATTTTAACCTGTCACGAGACCAAGCTATTGGAAAAGGTCGTGGACCAAATACTTGCCATTCATCAAGGTCAAATCACCCAGACGAGTAGCCAACAAGCACAAGTAAAGTTCATGAACAGGCTTGTGTTTGAACTGTCGAACACTGTATCAATCGGTCCGTTAAGGGACAAAGTGATCATCCAGAAGGAGACGGAAATCGGTTCGGGAAGAAGGGTGATCGAGTTGAATGTCAGACAAGAACAAACGAATAAAGTTGTAAAAGAATTTCTAGATTTAGGGGCTTCGATCAAGCTTTTAGCGCCTTTACATAATAAAGAAACGGAATTTTTCCAACAGTTTTAAAAGAGGAGGTGAAACGTAATAATGAAGGGTTTGATTCACTACCAATTTGCTACATATATTCGAACACATAAGTACGTCCCCCCGGTTTCAGTCTTTATCATGATGCTCGTTATCAATTACACCTACACGCCTAATCCAATTCTGGACAGCTACTCGTTTACTTCGCTCATGCTGTTTTTTTTGATGGGCTGGGTCACGATCACTATCCTACACGCAGAGGATGAGGGGCAAAAACAAATAACAATTATGCACGCCAAAAATAAAGGAACGTATTACCTAAGCCTCGTGCTAAATTGTGCCTTGTCCGGGCTGATTCTGAGCATTGTAGCTGTGGCGTATCCTGTCGTTATTCATGCGTTTAAGCCTGAGTTACATAGTGTACATATTGTGATTGGGCTTTTGGCTCATTTTAGTCTTGCCATCCTTTCAATTGCGCTATCCTTGTTTTTCACTAGGGAACTCGTAAAAAGCAATGTCAACTCCTGGTGGGGCGTTATCAGTATTCTGATTGTTTCCTTGGTTATAGCAGTATTGAAAGCGGATATTTTAAAATTTAAGCTATTAACCTGGATTCTACCACCTTTGCATTACTCTTTGGAAATTATGAGTGTGGGCGATCAGATTACCTCCATTCCGGCAGAGGTTTTTGCGCAGTTTACCTGGATCCTTGTCTACAGCATTGTATTGATTGTATTTTTTATAGCCACCGTCCAAACAAAGTGGATACGTTAAATTGGGAATGGCGATAGAAATTAGAAAAATGATCTTGCTTTAATAAAGAGGGGAAATACTCGGTATATTGGACACAAGCATATTAAAGTATATTTCATTTGTGATTCCAGAATAAGAGCCAGATAGTCGATGAAAAAAGGGAATTGGACGGCTCATATTGAAAGTTAAAGTTATGCAAGTAGAGAGGAAGGAAATATACATTTGGGGAACGGGGAGATTTTAATGTTTACTGTTAAAACGCGAACAGTTAAAGGGTATAAGGGGTTCGATATTCCTTTTAAAATGCTGGGCAAAAGTGAAGGTTCCAAAAACTTGGCAATAATTCTACCAGGTGCGGGATATACCACACAGGCACCACTTCTTCATTACTCAACAGGGGTGTTTTTACATTTTTTGGTAGGTTTTACTGCAAATCGGGCGCAATTGTGGATTTAATCTTCTTTACTCGATTCAGCTGCCTCAAAGGCAATCATATTAAACAGACAGTCCATTAGCTGAATAGTAAGGGGGGGATATATGTTGAATCTATCGACCATTTTAAGCGCAATAGCAAGTGGATTACTCATTTAAATGCTGCTTTTAAAAATATACTTCTAACTATAATTGTATTACTTCTCTTCCATTTAAAGATTTTCTTTGACATTCCAAGGACGATCTTGCGAAATAATTTCTTGAATCATAGGGAAGGAAAGGGATGCATTTCAATATGACAACAAACTATAAAGAGACGTTTGACCGCTTTTCTTTCTACTTTTTAGCAATTTTAATTACTCCCATACTCTTTGGAGTTTTATTAGCAATTTATTCAATTTTATCTTTCCAAGATTCTTGGAGTTTTGGTCCAACCGTCTTGGTAGTGGCGCTTTATTCGTTTCCGTTCTTTGCTTTTGGGGCATTTCCTGTTTCATTGTACCTCGATTTTTCTGCCCGAACCAAAAACTATCCGAATTGGGTAAAAGTACTTTTATATGCAGGTTTCGGTGGCTTGGCGGGTCTTGTTGGGAGCGTTGTTCTATATGATCTGTTTTCAATAATCTTCATGTTCATTTTCGGTATGGTTGGTGGTGGCATTCATTTTTCCGTATTGGTACTAATAAAAAAGTTTATCAAGTAGCAGCTCTTCTTGCGCTTTATCAGGACATCCTTTTTGATGGCATAGTTTCTAAACCTCCACAGTCAGGCTCAATTCCGAAATAAAAGGGAAGATGTTCGTCAAGCGTTTCCAAACGATCGAATTGCGTCTTGGATTACGAAAATGGATCATATTGCGGAAGATTATAATTAGAAAAAAATAAACTAAACGAGGGGAGAGAATTATGGTTTACTTACATGGTTTTTCATTTCCAAATGAGGGAATGGAGTTTGACTTTATCATGAAAATAAAAAGAACGTGCTATGACTCGTTTTATCCATTTAAAATTTTATCGAAAAATGATTTTGAGACGATTGTTTTTGAGCCAGTGACGATTCTATATGGCGGAAATGGTTCAGGAAAAAGTACTGCATTAAACGTGATTGCAGAAAAAATAGGAATCAAACGTGATTCTATCTATAATAAATCTAATTTCTATCCTGATTATGTAAATATGTGTGAGATGCAGCTTAAAGCAGACATTCCAAAAAATAGCAGAATTATTACTAGTGATGATGTATTTGACTATATGTTGAATATCCGGAACCTCAACGAGGGAATTGACCAAAAACGGGAAGAAATTTTTGAAGAATATTTGGATGCGAAGTATTCCCATTTTCAAATGAAATCTATGGCAGATTATGATCAGTTAAAAAAAGTTAACACAGCCAGAAGTAAAACACAATCTCGTTTTGTGAGAAATGAATTGATAGATAATGTGAGGGAATATTCGAATGGAGAAAGTGCATTCCTGTATTTCACTGAAAAAATTGCAGATAATGGACTTTATATTTTGGATGAGCCGGAAAACAGTCTTTCTCCAAAACGCCAGATGGAACTCGTGAAATTTATTGAAGACTCTGCCCGTTTTTTTGGCTGTCAGTTTATTATATCAACACATTCTCCATTTCTGTTATCCATGAAAGAAGCAAAAATTTATAATCTTGATGAAAACCCTGTTAAGGTGCGACGCTGGACTGAATTAGAAAACGTCCGTACATACTATGAATTTTTCGAAAAACATAAAAACATGTTTTGAGATTGTAAGGATTATAGCAATAAATGAGTTCCCACATCATTGAATATTGATTTTGGTAGGTTTTACTGCAAATCGGGCGCGATTATTGATTAGATTACCATAGGTGATGGGACAGTCTTAAATGTAATCATATATATTGTTTGGTGATGCTTAGTAAGGTAAATGAAGATCGTGAAAGAATGGACTTAAGCAAACGAACAGGATAGTTGGGAGGTACGGCTAATATAAATAAAATTAAAACAATAGTAATTTGTACGTCTATCGTGCTTATCATTTTGCTTAGTATTACTTTTTTTGAATATTTATTTTTAAGATTACTCGGGTTTCAATATAATTCAATGGGTGCTTTAGTATTTTTCTTTGTTATGTATGTATTCCTTGAAATACCTCTCTCATTCATTACAAATGCGATACCAAAATCTTTGAAATCTGTCGGTATCATTCAATCAAGTAAGGGATGGTTATCATTTTTTTTGAATACGGGTCTTACTTTTGCGTTGATTCAATTACTCGATACCTTCATGGTTAATATTACGATTACTTGGCAAGGTTCACTCATATTTGCATTGATTTCTGGACTTATCGGTTTGAAATTAAAAGAGAAAGATGAAGAACCCCCGATAATTGATAGCGAAGAATTTAAGGATATAGGAAATAGATTTAATTTTAAGAAATAAGCTATCTAAGGCCAGGCTTGTGAAAAGTTACACTTAAGGAACGGGAGCTTTCGTTAAACAAGTAGGTGCTTATAAAGGTAGCTTTTTCTAAATGAACTAACGAGGGGGAGATATTATGTTTATTGTTAATGTAGAAGGTGCAATTTACAAAAATGAAAAATGGTTGTTAATCAGACGGAGTGAAAAAGAAGAACACGCTGGAGGTCTACTGTCTCTTGTAGGAGGAAAAGTAGAAGAAGAAGGAACCTCATCAGACATTTTAGAAAGGACACTAAAAAGAGAAATCACTGAAGAAGTAGGTATAGAGGTTTCAAATCTTCGGTATGTTAATAGCTCATCATTCGTTACTGATTCAGGCATAAATGTGGTTGACATTGTTTTTCTTTGCGACCATGAATCAGGCGAAGCATTTGCTAAGAGTCCTGATGAAGTTGACGACGTTATTTGGATGACTACCCAGCAAATTCTAAGTAATTCTAATTTACCTATTTATTTAAAGGAAAATATTAAACTTGCTGAAAAACTGATAAACAATAATAAAGTAGCTATTTCGTAGTAAGCTTGTTCAACTAACCTCCCGTTAATTGAACAAGTTAAATGAAATTAAATATGCTAATAGATACTTATTATAAGGGAGTGCGGAATGAATAAAAATTTTACTGTTTTATTGATACTAGCTTTATCTATGTTTTTCACCGAAACAATTTATGCTAATGAACTTACAACACCATCTGGAATTTCATTATCCGATGTAGAACTTTTCGTAGACGATTATGTAAATGAATATATTGGTGAAACAACTGCGGGTGCGAGCATTGTTATTTTGAAAGATAATAAAGTTGTTTTATCAAAAGGATATGGTTATGGGGATATTGAAAACCAAATTAAAATAAATCCGAATACTGCTGTTTTTGAATGGGGTTCAGTTAGTAAATTGTTTGTATGGGTGTCGGTCATGCAATTAGTCGAACAAGGAAAAATCGATTTAGATGAAGATATAAACAGCTATTTACCACAAGGATTTTTAACAAAATTAACATATGATGACCCGATCACTATGTTGGATTTGATGAATCACACTGCAGGATTTGAGGAAAATATTTTTGACACGGGATATGCTACCGAATCCCCTGTGAAATCTTTAGAAGAAGGATTGAAAATTGCTGAGCCAAACCAAGTATATCGTCCAGGTAAAGTCGTTGCTTATTCTAATTATTCAACTTCTCTAGCTGCATATATAGTTCAATTAATTACAGAACAAGACTTTAATGAATATGTTGATGAACATATATTTCAAAAGTTAGGTATTCTAGATTCAACTGCATATTTGTCTTTAGGGAGAAATGAGCAGATAACAAAAAACAAAGTAAATGGATATGAGCTTATTGAAAAAGGAAGTTTCAAACTATCGACACCCTACTATATGTCCATGTATCCTAGCGGTGGAATAAATGGAACAGCTCAAGATTTAGCTAAGTTTGCAATGGCACTTATGCCACAATCCGATAATGAAAACGTTTTGTTTGAGGATGAAAATACGCTAGTTACAATGCTTTCGCAAAGTTATGCTATTAATAAAAATGTCCCTGGTATCGCACATGGTTTTTGGGAGTATGATGGAAAGTTTAAAGGATTAACACATGGTGGAAATACAGTTTCCTTTTCAAGTAATTTTCATATCGTCCCTGAAGAAAACTTTGCAGTAATAATAGTAACGAATCAAGCTTCAGAGTATGATATTTCCTATGGACTGACGAAGGAATTGGTTGGAGAAAAAGAGATAGATGAAGGGAAATTGGCGGACTTACCAAACTCACAAATAACAGAAGGAAAGTATCTAACTACTCGCAGAATGAAAAATGGATTCTTAAATTTGTATTACTATTTACAACCGCTTACAGTGAAATCACCAAATGCGAATGAAATTGAAGTAAGTTTGGCAGGTATGAAAGCTAATTACGTCCAAACATCTCCAAATGTTTATAAAATGACAAATGGTAGTACTATGTTTATTCCTACAAATGTTCTTTACTTTTCTATAAAGGATGGTGAAGTTAAACAAATTTCTACATCGATTTCAGATTACCTCCCTTTCGATAAAAGTATATCTTGGTTATCAATAAGTGCAATATTATTCATTTATTGCTTAGTATACTTTAGTGCTGCCCCATTCGTTTTAATTGTAATCAGTATTTTGAATTGGAGAAGAAAAAAGCCTTCTATAAAAATAAAGAAATGGGTTTACCTATTAAATATTGTTGGTACAGCATTTATCGTAAATATTATTTTATTAGCAATTAGGATGTTGAGTAATAGTGATCGAGGATATTTTGAAGTATTCCCACATATAGTTGCTAATTATGTTTTAACTATTGTAAGTCTGGTTTTTATTATTTTTATTCTAGTTAATTGGAAAAAGGCAACTTTAACGAAATTCCAGAGGGCTATTTATTTTCTATCGATTGTTACTATTGTTATATTAATCTTTTTACTTATAACATGGCAGTTTTATTCTTAAGTAATGCCCAGAATTAATTATAGCGTCACTTTTTTTAACTGCGTGAAGAATTTCACTTAAACTAACGGGTACTTTAAGTTAAACAAGTAGCCGCTTGTAAAGATAGCTTTTTCTAAATGAACTAACGAGGGGGGCATTTAGAAATGAATTTTGATTAATTCAAACCAGGCGATTTACTTAATATTGGAACTTCTATTAGTGTCAAACGTAATAAGGCAAAGGGACAATTTAGTTAAAAACAAAAGGGGTGAGGTATATGAGTGACCGATTTGAACTAAGTTTAAAAAACAAGGTAGTTAGAATGTGGTTGATTATTATGGTGCCAACTTTGATAGCAGAAATATTAATAATGCAATTTACTGGAATTCGAGTATTCACCTTAATACCTTGGGTAATCTTTTTTATTTGGCTTTATTTTTATAAGAGGAAACAGAAGAAAGAGCATTCCATTACCTAGTGGTTTTATTCTAAAAGGATTGGTTAGTTCCTGTTCCTTTTAAAAACTGAAGTGTACATTTTCGAATTATAAAAATACAATATGAGATTATTTTTCATTTGTTACTGATTCAGGCGAAGCATTTGCTAAGAGTCCTGAAGAAGTTGACGACGTTATTTAGATGACTACCCAGAAAATTCCAAGTAATTCTAATTCACCTATTTATTTGAAGAGAAATATTAAACGTGCTGAAAAACTGGTAAACAATAATCCAGTAGTTATTTCGTAGTAAGTATATTTCGAGGGTCTCAATTGTTCAAATAACATAGGCTTGAGTAAAAGATTTTGGGGCTTCTTAGGTAGCTCTTTTTTTCTTGTTGAAGTAACGGCACAGTTTAGTTCAATAAGAATAAGTGTAATTGTACACTCAAGGGGAGTCGAATAGATTGAAGTCAGTTTTTTTGTTTCTTTTTGTTTTAATTGGTTCGTGGTGGATACTGTCGGCAATTACGAGGGAGTATGAAATAGTAAATATATTAAATTTGCTAATTTTCTATCTTGCGGTCAAAATAGCTATCCGTCAGAGTAAAGAAATGAATTAGTCCTTTATATCATGAGTAACAGACTAGTATTGAATTATTGGTGAAGTTTCGGCAATGTGTAATGGGGTTGCCAGCGGTAACTCTTTTACTTATTGAACTAACGGTGCAGGTTAGTTCAATACGTTCATTGCGAAATTGTATTGTAATTTAGAAGAAGGAGGTGAGGGATTTGAGATATCGCAAAAGAATATCTTTTGCCATAATAGTTCCACTCTTGCTCATTATTACCTTGGAGACAGTGAATTTGATATTGTATAATAACGTCATGAGTATGTCTTTACCAGTCGCTGTTATAATTAGCACTGTCATTGGAATAAGGAATGCAAAAAAAATGAGTTTATATATTTACATTGCATCAATAGTTCTGATTAGTATCGCCGTGTATCTTGTTTTACCTGGGTTTACGGTTGCTGAGTCAGAAAAAAACATTCAAAAGGAATTATCTGAAGTTGTTACGCTGGAGTTGTTAAAAAATACCCCAATTTATACGGAAGAATTTGATGTTTTCACACCAAAATGGTTTTATACATATCGAGTAACAGAATCAAACGATATTGAATATATACTTATATTTAACCCAAAAACTGGAGAGTTTTTAAAAAGAAGTTAGCATAATTACTCGACTTGTTCTTTAAGCTAACGGGTGCTTTAGTTGAAGAGCTGGCTCTCTTTACAGGGCAGCTTATTCTTATTGCGTAATGGAGTTAACTACTTCCGTGGATCGGTGTTATGTCAGTCTCGTATGCATGGCGTATACAAATTCGTTCAGTGATCGAATCCCTTCTTCAACTAACGAGGCAGGTTTGTTTAACAAGGGGATTGGGTTTTTGTGGTACGGAGGTATTTAAAGGGGCTGATTTAATTAATGAATAATGATTTTATATCAAAGGTTAAAAAAATTTTAGCATTTTTATTAATTGCAAGTATTTTTGTATGTGTTTCATATCTTCTTGTGTACGAAGTTTCATTTTTACCAAATGGATATGATATTGAAGCTGTACAAAAAGATAATGTATCACTAAAATCATTCAATTTCTTAGGGGTTGAAAAAGATAAAATAACTCTTTCCTTTTCTGGAAATGACACTTGGATAATTGATGAAATTAAAAATGCAGTAAAGAAACAAAAGGGAGAATTATTTCTGTTGTTTTCTGCGGTTACTGTATCAATATTTTTGTTAGGTTATAAGGTTCGTAACGGTTTGAAATTATGGAAAGCAATCTTAGAAAGTAATATTACTTTTGCTGTTTTGTTTCCACTACTTCTTGTTATGAACTCATTGAATAGGATATTTGACTTAATCTCCTATTACTCAACTAACGGTTCCTTTACTTGAAGATTATTAAGCTGGTAGTACGGCTCTTTTTCTTATTAAACTAAAGCGGCAGGTTAGTTGAACAGGGTATGACTGTAACTGAACAGGATAAACTAAACCTAAATATAATTTAGGATGATGAAAATGGATAAAAGTAAACCTCTTCTATTGGTTTTATTTAGTATACTAATTTGTGGGTTTTATTATGGAACAGTAAATGCAAAAACGAACGATCCTCCTCCTTTCTTTGAGGAAGAAATTATTAAAGGCAAACAACTTACTCCTTTAGAAAGCCAGTTAATGTCTTTTATGACTGGTTTGATGGTCACCGAACCAAAACAAGCTGTTGAATTGTGGCTATTTGGCGTAAATGGTCGAAGTGGTGCTGTTCAATATGCGATGTTGTCCCCTTCGCTTCGAAAACAATCAAGGAGTAAATTTGAGCAAACTCACTGGATAACAGGTCAGTCAAGCCCTTCGGTTAGTAATTTTCGTTTTACCAAAGTAGAAAAGCTTAGCGAATCCAAAATGCGGTTTACCGTTAAATACGATTTATGGGCATCATATGGAGATTTTGATAGTGGGCAGAAGATTATAATCGTGGAAAAAAATTTAGAACCATTTAGAGAATATTGGTTTCTTTCATCAATAACAACGAAATATAATCAATGGGAAGCATTTACCCTAGCCGAGACAGTTTTAAAATAGAGCATTGCAGTTAACAATCCAACAAAAAACGCTGTTGATAATTTTACAATAGCGTTTTTCACTGTGAAATTAGAGCAGAAATTATATGACTTTTCTTATGTTTGCACTTCAAAATGGAACCCGTTAATATACATCTTGGATTTCTCTTTTTGATAAACAATCAAATAAAGGGGCAGTATAGTTAAAGAAGGAACTTAAGAATAATTGTAAAACCTAAAATTAAAAGACAGACAGGAGTTGGATACGATGATAAAAGGTTTCGGAGGAGTATTTTGGAGAACTGGGAATCTTGATGTTGTGAAAAAATGGTACAGTGAAGTGTTGAAGATTGAAATAGACAATTGGAATGGGACTATTATTAAACCCCATTTAGGAAATGAAACTGCCTTTTCTTTCTTTACTGAAGATGACCCCTACTTCCCAACAGAACAACAAGTGATGTTAAATTTCCAAGTACATGATCTAAACGAGACTATTAAGCATCTTGAATATATTGGTGTACCTCTTGCGAAGGAAAAAGAGATTAGTGAATATGGAAAGTTTATTTGGATTAAAGATCCTGATGGTCGACTGGTCGAGCTCTGGGAGAAATAGCGGGTTGTTGTAACCGTCAAGTAGAATTGAGCAGTTTTCACAAATTAAGTTTGATCAATTTTCCACAATTAAGTTTGAGCACTTACTTCGGGAAACAAAGTCTTTCTGTACTTCATACGCATACTTTCTTCGTCTTCTCCGAAGGAAATCACCTCACTTCGATGTAGAAGGCGATCCAATATAGCGGTTGTCAGTGAGGTATCTCCTAAAAATTTACCCCATTCATTTGGACCCTTATTCGAAGTTAATATAAATGCGGTTTTATCATACATGTCATATATAAACTGGAAAAACAGGCTTGCTTCCTTTGGATCTACAGTCATATACATAACATCATCAATAATTATTAAATCTGATGTTGTAATACGTTTATAGCGTGTCTTTGATTTACTAACGTAATCACTGCTTTTTAAAATATATATTAGTTCTCCCATTGAAACGAAGGTCACTTGATATCCATGTTCAATAGCCAAAGTGCCTAGTCCTACGGACAAATGTGTTTTGCCTGTCCCAGGTGGGCCCATTAGAATTAGGGTAAACATCTCTTCAATCCAATTTAAATCTTTTAATAATTTAAACTGTCTCTCGCCAATCGCATTTTGTTCTTCCAGTCGATAATCTGCCAGTGTTTTTGGATAGGGAAAGTCTGCCCATTGCATTAGTCGATGAATGGTCTTTTTTTCTCTGCACACCATTTCATGGGTAAGGAGTTCATTAATAAACTCGTGATAAGTCCAACTGCCCGATTCTGCATTACGCAAAAGAGCGGGAAGCTCTTTTGCGGTTTCAGCGAGTCTCAAGGTTCTACATTTTTCTTGTAATAGTTCAATAGGAGAGGTCATGACCTTTTACCCCCAGATAATAAATCGGTGTAGTAATCTTCTGATCGTTCTGCTGCCTTATATTCTTGATATTTTGGTGAATTGGTAATTACTTCTTTTACTTGCATCTGTGATTCTTTATGTAGCGTGAAAGCGACATCTCTGAAGTCATTAGCACTAATCATATGCAAAGTTTTCACAGTTTCCAGCGCTTCATTTATATGCTCTGGATGATTTCGAATGACCATTTGTAATACTTTCAACTGGTCTAATAAGTGTCTTGGATACTTCTTATTCAATTCATCTAAAAACCAACAAATCAATTCTTTATTAGAAAACCTAATCACAATTTCGTCTCTCAATAGCGTTTTCTTTGGACTTGGTTTCTTATGATGAGTTGGATCATAAACTAATTGTCCTTTCGAACTACAGAGTAAATGTCTCGCGATTAATTCTCCAGATGTCTGTAATCGAATATTTAGGTGGTCATCTGTGGTTACTTCTAAATATGCCATGTTTTTAGTTTTCGCATCGTACGTACCTGTAGGTACGGAATAACGATTGGATTCAAAGCGTATGACATTGTCCTTTTGAATTGTTCTTGTTATACTTTCTATTAGGGAATTCTCGAAAGAGAATTTTGAAGAGACTTTTCTTAAGTGCAGTTTTTCGACTGTATGCACTTCAGAAGGTCTTTTTTTTGTATTATGATGCACTTTGTAGTTTCCGGTTCTCTCAAGCCATTGAATGGCTTGTTGATTCCACAAATGGATGTCTTGAAACTCACGATTCTTCATGAAGTTATGCTTCACGAACTTGACGACTTGTTCTATTTTCCCTTTTGATTCGGGATCGCTTTTTCTACATAAATAAATAGAAAATTTTCTTAGTTTACGGTAATTATCAAATTCCTTGGTAAATAATAAGTCACCCGCATTTTCACTTACAGCTAGTAAAGCATCTTGGTCATATACCATTTCTTCAGGCATGCCTCCAAAAAACTCAAAAGCATTTTCATGACAGCGGACTAAATCTCTTGTATGGAAATGTCTATCTAAGAATTCAATGTACTTATACCTAGAATTGGATAATACAAACCCAATAAAATAAAGCCTTCTTCTCTTTCCGTCATTACAAGTCACCAAATCTTGACCGAAATCTACTTGTGCTTGAAAACCCATCGGACTATCCGGAACTGCTTCATAAACTCTTTGTTCAGACACTTTTGGTATATGATATGCAGCACGTAACTCATTCACATAATTCCTAGTAGTATTCTCCACAATATTATCTTCATTCAACCCCTGATTCTCTTTCAACCAGTCGTAGACCTGGGCACTACTCATATCAGGATATTTCTTCAACCATCCAACAATGACATCCCTGTAGGGATCCAACTTCTTTTTACGTGATTGTAAGGAGACTAAATAATCCTCAAATTCTTCAGATGTACTCTTTAGATATTTAGAAACGGTATTTCTTGAAATGTCCAACTTTCTCGCAATTGCCGACTTAGAAAAGCCCATTTCGGATAACTCGCAGATTTTCATATAAATCATGATTTTCTTCACTCCAGTTTCCTCACTTCCTTTTACAAGTTTAGTATAAAGGAAGTGAATTATTTAGAGGAAAACTGCTCAATCTTATTTGTGGAAAACTGCTCACTTTAGTTTATCGTTTACAGTTGTGATCATTTGCTGTTAAGCTATCGAGTTTAGTTTAACATGATCATCATTTCGAGGGACTATTTTTATGTCCAAAACATCAAGAAGATTTCGGCAATAAAGTGTGAAATGTTACACTTCAACAAACGAAGCTGGTTAATTGAACAGTGTTGTTTAACTTGTATTCAACAATCGGACCACTTTATTGAACAAGGATATTTTCTGTTTTTAGCGAATTAGAATTACAAACAAACTTATCCGGAATGCGGAATGTTGCGAAAAAACAGGAACATAGGAGGAATGAGATTTGAAGATCCATAGAATAGATCATGTGGGTGTAATTGTAAATGATCTCTATGCGGCAAAAGATTTTTTCCTCGATTTTGGCCTTGAGGTACAAGGGGAATGGGAAATGGAAGGAGAGTTGATAAATCAGGTATTTGGGCTTAATGACGTTAAAGTAGC
Organism: Sporosarcina sp. FSL K6-1508; assembly: GCF_038007465.1. NCBI lineage: Bacteria > Bacillati > Bacillota > Bacilli > Caryophanales > Caryophanaceae > Sporosarcina > Sporosarcina sp. FSL K6-1508. Next base: position 1,830,724 of record NZ_JBBOXF010000001.1, read on the forward strand.
ATGTGTGGGATTGGGAACGCCAGACGGTCAGGTATGGATAGAGCTAATCAAATTTTATAATCCGTTAGATGAAAGAGAAATTCAGCAACCTTTTGCAAATACTCTGGGGATCCGACATATTGCATTTACTGTTGAAGATATTGAAGCTGTTGTTACCAAGTTAAAAAAGAAAGGTACGAAAATCTTTAGTGAGATACTACAATATGAAGAAAGTTATAAGTTATGCTACTGTAGTGGGCCAGAAGGAATTATTTTAGAATTGGCGGAGCAAATCAAATAAATTATAGGTAATTAATAGTTATGATCCAATAATTGATAGATTTTGATGGACCGCCAGTCAAATATGTAATCACGTCGATAAAGTTGTTCCTACAATCAGATGCATTGATGCTTAGATAAAAACCGATTTACGCACATTACAGGAGATGATAGTAGATGGAGAAAATTAGAGCAATTTTTATTGGTGATGTTAGATTTGACCAATGTCCAGTCTTTGAACTAAATACGGAAACAAACTATTTTGAAATGCTAATCGATAAAGAAATGAGATATGAAAAAGAATGTGTAGAGGAAGATGATGACTTCTTAATTATTAAAGTGAAAAATGATATTGCAACATTAGTAGAGGAATAAATTATAGTCTTTTAATAAGTGAATTAGATTTTTATGATAAAGTACAAAGAGGATTATGAAAAAATAAATAAGTGGAAAGTACAAATAGGAAAGAGGGGATTGAAAATGGATGTAAAATATCCAATTGGAAAATTACAAGTTCCTAAAAAAGTAACCGTAGAAAGTATTCAAGAATGGCTAAAGGAAATCGAAACGTACACGATACGATTAAGAGAAACGGTTGACTCATTAAATGATGAGGAATTAAGCAGAACATATCGTGATGGTAGCTGGACAGTTCGTCAACTTGTTCATCACATTGCAGATTCTCAGCTGAACATGTATCAACGTTTGAAGTTGGCTTTAACAGATGAAAATCCAACAGTACCAGCTTTCGATCAAGAAAAGTGGGCTATTCAACCGGATACAAAGCTTCCTGTAGAAAGTTCGATTAAAATGCTAGAAGGTATAAATGAGCGTATCGTATCTTTAGGAGATAGTTTAACCGAAGAGCAATTAGATCGAACTTTTACTCACCAGGAAAACGGTGAAATAACAGTTGCGACAAAAGTTGCCAAATTAGCTTGGCACGAAGAACACCACTTAGCCCATATAAAAATTGCATTATCAAAATAACACAATATGTATGGAAATGGCTTATCGAACTTCGATAAGCCATTTTTTAAAGGTAAGGAATAATTACAGAAATTCAGATGTACCAGTTAATTATATTATTGAGAAGTAGCTAAACGGACTACCGAAGCACGCCATAAGTGACTAAGTTGACCGATTAAATTCTTAGTTGTGTGATATTAGTCCCTTTCCTGCATAATTTAGGCGGAATAAGGGAAAGTAATGAAAGACAGTATTTAAAGAGAACACAGCCCTATTAAAAAAGCATAAATTATCGTGTTATTCTAGTCGTAAAGATGATTCGACTGTATGAGTAGGTTTTCTATACGATAGCCCCAAAAAATATAGAAAGGTGATGAATAGGATGGGTGTACATCAATATTTTAAAAGCTTATCTGATTTAGAACAAATTATTCGTTGTCCAGGAAAGTTCAAATTTCAGGAGCATTCCGTCGCCAGTCATTCATTTAAGGTAACAAAAATTGCTCAATTTCTTGGAACAGTCGAAGAGGAATCTGGTCAGAAAGTAAATTGGAGAATCTTATATGAAAAGGCATTGAATCATGATTACGCGGAACTTTTTACAGGAGATATAAAGACGCCTGTAAAATATGCTTCGAAAGAGTTGAAGCAACTATTCAGTGAAGTAGAGGAAGAAATGACAAGAAAGTTTGTAGAAAAGGAAATTCCGTCTGAGTTTCAAAGCATTTATTTGGAGCGACTTAAAGAGGGTAAAGATGAGACATTGGAGGGGCGCATTTTATCTGTTGCTGATAAAATTGATTTGCTTTATGAAGCATTTGGTGAGATTCAAAAGGATAATCCAGAGCCATTGTTTTTAGAGATATACGAAGAAGCATTAAGGACAATCCTTCTGTTTCAAGATATGCACTGTGTAGCATACTTCCTAGAACATATTCTTACGGATATGCTTAATGAACGATTTACTGAACATGGCGAGTTAACGGGCATTGCAATGCGGATAATTGAAGAACATGGAGGTTAAAAGACATACATAAAAATATCCAGTTCTAAAGCAAACTAACGTACAATGCTAAACTTCCACAATCGGACCATTTTCTTGAAGAACACTTAATAAGGGAATTGAATATTTATGTAGAAATATAAAGAGGACTACGAAATAATTTTTGTGAAAATAAAAAGTAGAGTAGAAAATAGTCAAGAATGGCTAAAGGAAATCGAAGCGTACACAAATTACCATTCTAATTGCTACTCTCATTTTAGATCAATTTATCAATCGAAAGCTACTAACAAAATTGAATATAGAGGAATCTGAATTAGATAAAATATACGTAAACACACTACATAAATATGTTGAAAGAATACTTAGTTGGACTAGTTTTATTGTAATGATTACAAATGTCAACCAATCTATGTACAAAAACGCTCACTTAATGATGTACAAAATCACTCACCTTCTGGAGCTAGATGATCTTTCAAACGATAAGAATTTCCAACGATGGTAACCACCGTTGCGTGATGTAAAATACGATCTAATATCGCATTTGCTAACTTGGTTTCCTGAAATACCTCGTCCCAGGATTTGAAGTTAACATTAGTAGTAAAGATTGTGCTACGTTTTTCATAACGCATATCTATCAGCTGGAAGAATAGTTTTGCATCCTCCGCATCAATCGGTAAATAGCCTATCTCATCGATTATGAGTAACTTATACTTTGTGTAGTGTTTCAAGCGGCTTTCTAAACGGTTTTCTAAGCGGGCCCGCTTCAGGTTCTGAATCAAGTCATGACATTTAATAAAGTAAGTGCTAGTACGTTTTTTAGCGGCTGCGATGCCAATCGCTGAAGCCAAAAATGTTTTTCCGACTCCACTAGGTCCCAGAAATACGATGTTTTCGTTCCCTTCAATAAAACGTAGCGTAAGAAAATCTTGAATTTGCTGTGGATTTAGCGAGGGTTGGAATTCAAAATCAAAATCCTTTACCTCTTTTAAATTTGGAAATGCACCCACTTTTACCATCGCGTGAACCATGTTTTTTTCACGTAAATCGATTTCATAGTTTGTCAGTTTAATTAATGTATCGATAAATGACAGCTGATTGTGGATACCGAAGTCGATGACTTCGTCTAAATACGTTACCATTTGTTTCAGTTTCAAATACTCCAAGTTCTTCAGAAGCTGTTGATAATTTGTTTGCTGCATCATGCGTCATACACCTCTCCAATGGCTTTTAGATTGTTTTTAGCTAAAGCCTCAATGTCTGGATAATGGGGAGCTGATATTTGCAGCGTTTCTTTATAATCTGAAGGACGAATATTTAATTTCCGATTCGATATAGGGTGGCGCGCAATGCACTCCATGTTATAATAAATCCATAATTGATCATCTAGTACTTGTATCCCTACCTTTTGGCCGATGTACTTAGTGGGCACTGAATACTGGTTGGCTTTGTAGGAGATCATACTTGATGTATTCACCTGTACAAGCTGATGCTTGATACGGTAAGAGTTCCTTATTTTTTCTGCTGGTAGCGGAAGAAGGGAACTCTTTTCTTTTTCTAACGCAAATGCTGGGATTTTCCCTGAACCTTGATGAAAGGATTGATTGACTCGATTCATCAACTTTTCAATGAATTGATAGAGTTCGTTCAAGGTCAGCTGACCTTGATAGGCATGAATTTCATCTATAAATTTCATTTGAGTTTCTACTTTCCCTTTCGTACGGGGACGACCTGCAATACACGGCCTAACCTTGAAATCAAAGTCCTTCGCAAAAGCAGCGAACCGGCTATTTACTTTCCCTGGATTATCTTCTCTTCGTGGCACATCCATAATCGTTTTTGGATTATCAGTTACGATTTCCTTCGGAACACCTCCTATTTTTTCAAATGCCTCCGTCAAAAAGGAGAATAAAACATCTTGTGTTTTTCGTAATGTAAGAGTGAATACGCGGAAACGTGAATACCCTAACACAAGCGCTCCTACATTTACCTCTATTTTTTCTCCATCACTTGTTTCGAATGGAATACTTTCTTTCCAATCGAATTGTGCTTGTTGGCCAGGCGGTGTTTCAAATCTTGTCGTCCCTTTAGGTGAAGGCACGCGCACCTGCTCTGTGAAATAGGCAGCGAACTCTGGCTTTTTTGAAATATAACGACGAAAAGTAGATTGAGCACATTTTAACCCATGATTGTCCGTTAGGTATTGCCAAAGTACGCGTCGGTAATAAAAGACTTGCTTCGAGTCCTCAGATAAAAGTGCTGCAATTATTTCGTAGTATTCATCTAAAATCGCTATTTTCTCTTTTGTTTCTTTTGGTGTAAATCCACTTAGGTATTTATCAACCGTCCGCCGATCTATACCCATTTCCCTTGCCAATTGGCTTTTGTTAATTTTCATTTTTAGATTCTCCATTAACTGTTTGAATTTTGTTAAGTCTGAAAGACTATTGATTTCAAAATCCGTTTGAACATCTAGCGTTATGTACATACCAATCACCTCATGATTAGTATGCTAGAAAATGAGGCAAAAGTGTACATTTTTAAGTTAGCGCATTTGTACATAAATATCGTAGCATTTATAATGATTATAGCAATAAATGAATTCCACCATCTTAGAATCGGTTGCTTATGGGGTAATAGATTATTTTAATTTTATTTAAGCAATCGAGCGCTTTAGTTGAAGCATAAGGACTTCTAAGGGAGCTCTTTTTTCTTATAGACTAACGAAGTAGTTTAGTTCAATAAGTAACTAGGAAATTTATGGTATAATATTGTTAACAAAGAAATAAATGGGGGATTTATTGTGGGGTATTGGGTTTTCATTATAGTTCTTGTAATTTTGGTGATCTTATTAGAAAAAATACTAAATAAATTACTTGGTGTTGAAAAGAAAAAGATTTCCGAAACTTCTGGTAAAAAAGTTGACCAATGGGGAAGAGGCATTATTTTGGTTCTCTTTTTATGCACTCTTCCGTTTGTTATTACAAAGGATATAAATGTTATGAAGTGGTATTGGATCCTCTATATAATATTATTATTGGGTTTTCAGTCTATTCTGGAGTGGAAGTATCTGAAAAACTCAAAACAACATGTTACTACACTTATTTTTCTAATGTTAGGTGTAATTATTATGTATAATGTCGAGTACTTTCTTAAAATATTGGGTTAGGGTAGTTTACTGAACAGATAAGACATTGCAAAAAAATGTACTTAAAGTAACGGGTGCTTTAATTCAATTAGGTTTCAAGTACCCTTTTCTTATTTAACTAGAAGGGTGAGGTAAATGAGTGACCGATTTGAACTGAGTTTTAAAAACAGGGTAGTTAGAATGTGGTTGATTTTGGGAAATTCATTGACCAAAGAATTTGCTTAGGTTAATCTTTTAAAAAAGAGATTTCGGATTTTATCAATGAAAGGGTGGCTAAAATGAAAAAGTTATGAAATAAGGCCTTCTGTTTGCATTCGTGAGAGTACTCCGTAAAGTGTTCCGGGTCCCATTTTTAATCTGCCATTCGAAACTTCTGTAATTGCATGCATCAGCTGATAGCCATGGTTGGGATGCATTAATCCCAGTAGTACATAATACATTGCTTCAGCCATCGGTCCCCCATTATATGCCATTACTTACATTCCTTATTTCACAGTTTATGGTATTATGTTACGCCTTATTATGTGTAACGATATATCGTTACACATAATACTACTTCATGAAATATTTTTTGTATATAAAATGAGGATTAGTTTTTTTCGGTCAATTATAGGTCGAAAAAAGAAAACTCATCTTTTATATAGCAAAGCTGAGACATGGCATTTCGATGGTGGTTTGTCTTTACCTTTTACAAAGTAGACTTAACTCACCGTAACAAAAAAGAACTTTTTTTATAAAACTCGTACGAGAGTGACATATAAAAAGACGGAGAATATAGGAATGGAAACTGATTTTCGATATTCCCTTTATCCCTCACATAGAGCTTCCGATCTAACGCAGTGTAGATATGTTAGATTAGAAAAAACAGCTTGATCCCTTGGTATACAAAGGATCAAGCTGTTTTTTAGTCATGCATTTTTTCATTACGCATTTGAATCTAACTTAACATATGTTAAGTTAGATTGGCGTTTGTGTGTTGAAATGCATGAGGTGTGGCATTGAAAGAATGTTTGATCATTTTATAGCTATGATATTTAACAATCGTGCCCGTTTGTTGAACACCTGAATTTTATTATTTAACCTTAATTAAATTGTATTTGAATAACAATGTTATTCCTAAATTCATTAGAAAATGGACAACAAATGGAGCTAAAATATTGTTTGTTTCAAAATAAATCCAACCAAATACTAAACTTGGCACTGCTATATTCATTAACATTATTGGCTTTTTGAAATATTGAATATGAAAGCCTAAAAATAATAAAGTAGTAGTAATAATTGCAATCCATTGACTTTCGGTAAATACAAAAATCAAGTTTTGGATAATTCCTCTAAACAACAACTCTTCAAATAACGCACCTATAAACATAAAGGAAAAAATACTGAAAAGTGTATAGTTTTGAAAGCCTTTATTGGTATCGTCAATATATTTAGAAGGTATACTAAATGCTAATATTATGCCAAATAAAAGCAAACCAAAAGAAGTACTCACTATGCTTATTGACATTTTGATAGGCTGCCCGAATGAAAGTAAACTTTGAATTGTTAGGACGTCATAAACGATAAGAATAAATATAATAGCAACGCAAATGAAAGCAAATGATGAGAATACAAAAATAGCATCTTTTGGATTGAATTCTTTTTGTGTGTTCTTTGTTTTTTCTTTTGTATGTTTCATTTTCCCCCCCAAGATTATACAAGGCACAGCTTCTTAATCAATATTTTTATTTCAGAATTTGGCCCGTTTGTTGAATTGTTAAAGTCCAGCTTGTCTACGTAATTGTACCAAACATTTGGATACGTTTTCGAACTGTATTTAAAATGATTCATCTTTATTTTAAAGCCACATGAGGAGGGGTACGGAAAGCATGAAATACGTTGAACCGATACGAGAACTTCACAAGATTAGTAGCATGAAAAATCCTTTTCGCGCAAAGCGAAAGGAACTATCATTTATTGACGATCGGTATCAATTCACCCTATAGCATTTCTGATTTAGTCAGGGGACAATTCAAACATGTACTAGATCCTAAAAATCACGTGCGTGCGCACTTGATGGAGATTGAACAAAAAACTGGGAAGGAAAATAAGGACGCCCTTTCTAAAGGGGTCAAAAAAGCGATTGAAGTGTATGCTGATCAGTATTATGAGGGGGATTCGGAAGCCTATTTATTCAGGAGCCGGAAAGGGACGAATCAAGCGATTAGTCGGGTCCAGGCTTGGACCATTATGAGTGATGTAGCGAACGAGTTAGGTCTTGAGAACATCGGGACACATTCCCTTCGAAAAACGTTCGGCTACCAGCAGATAAAGAGAGGGACCAATATTACGCTCTTGATAAAGACGTTTAACCATAGCTTCGAAAGTGTTAGGTTACGGTATACAGGCATCACACAGGACGATATGGAAATAGTCTATGGTACAGTTAATTTTTCTTGATCAATTTAATTTTGGAGGTATCTTATATGAAAAAAATATTAGCCATTATTTTTGCTTTACTCATTGTTTCAGCACCAATCATTTACTGGGCTATTACTAACCCTTCTAATTCATTAGAATTAATGCAGACATTAAGGAACTCCGAAAATCCAGAGTCACTGTTTCTTGACTCTAAAAATATTGACTATAAGAGTATTGAATATATTCAAGAAGAATTTAATCCTAATATGATTACGCAAATTACACTAGTGGAATTTGATGAGAAAACTTACTTAATTCAAACTACTCCTGGAACGAAAAAAATGAAAATTATAGCTATAGAAGAATTACCAATTGAAATTAGAGAATATTTCATCGAAAGAGAATAATTTTGTCTTAAAAATTATATGTTCAAAATAAAATGCCAACGGTTTGAAGTGCCCTGAAATCACTAGTAATCAATTAATTAATAAACAATCCACATATAGGAGTAAGTTGTTATTTTGAAATTCATTTAATCTAAAAATTTTCAGTAAATACTAATTGGTATTTTTATAACCTGGTTACCCTTATGTATCACTTTAAGAGGTGATTTTCGTTTACTTTAATCGTTAATTTGCACAACCAAATTTAAATCCCATCTCACAGCTTGTATAAGTGCTTTCATTGTTTAGAAAGGGCGTACTTTGAAGTGCAAAATAGCATTTCGAAGAGGCGCAATTTACCAATTGAAGTGACAATCAAGGTATTAAGCTGTGTCTCATCTTAGTGTCATAAGTGAACCGAAAAAAAGGGGCTAATTTATATGAAATGCGGATACGCAAGAGTAAGTACAGCATCCCAAGATCTTGAGGCACAACTTCAAGCGTTGGAGAAAGAAGGCTGTGACAAAATCTATTCTGAGAAGTTCACGGGTACCAAACAGACCGTCCCCAATTCGTTGAATTACTTTCTATATTGGAGGAAGGTGACACGTTAATGGTCACTAAACTGGATAGGTTTGCCCGTACTGCGTTATCTGGTACAGAACTAATCAAAGACCTGCTGCAAAATGGCGTTAAGGTCCATGTGCTGAAAATGGGCTTAGTGGAGGATACGCCAACAGGACGATTGATCCTGAACATCATGAGTTCCTTTGCTGAGTTTGAACGGGATATGATAGTGGAACGTACACAGGAAGGCAAAGCCATTGCAAAACAGAACCCCGATTTCAAAGAGGGTCGTCCGAACCTATACGGCAAAAAACAGATTGAACACGCTTGACGTCTACCGAAGAGTAATTCCAATAAGCAAGTGGAGGAAATAACGGGCATTTCAATAAGCACATTGATTCGTGCCATAAGAGAAGCAACAAAAAGAGTGCTTTAATTTAAGAAAGAGCTGCCTTTCATGGCAGCTCTTTCTTATTGAATAATAGAGTGAAGAACTGGCGTTATGGTAACCTGGTGTGTATAGACTTTGCAAGCTCGTTCAGTAATCGAATTCCTTTTTCAAGTTAGTGGAACAAGAAGATGTAAAGTTGTAGTAGAAAAGTTTGATATATTATTAGGAGGAATAATTTATATGAAAAAAATAATTAAGTTTATCCTAATTGTAAGTTTAGTATTTTCCTTTGCACCACTATCAACAAATGCAAAAAGTTTTGAAGAAATTCCTCAGGTTGTAACACATTGATTTTGTTTCAGCCTCTTTACTTTACTTAAATCATAAGTCTGATTTTTTGAATTTGCTTAATCTCATATTCATATTTTTCAAGATCTAACTTATTCACAAGAATATTAAAGAAGGATTCGGCTCGATCTAGAAAGGTTTTATAAAATATATCCTGTTCAATTATTAATCTATTATGGTCTATTAAAAACTCTATTTTTTTTCTATAAAGTTTTTTTAATTGAATTTTAATTGGTTGACTAGGAAAATATATTTTTGCTTGTCCATCTACTAAATATTCTTCCATTACGTTTAAAATGTAGGACCATAATGTCGGGAGGTCATCCCAATATTTCACCCCTGAAATTTCTTGATAATGTTGTTTGATAAATATTCCACCTTCTATTGTAATAATTCCATTCTCAATATATCGATCCTGATCTTTGGTAATGATAGAAATAAGTTTATTATAATCATCTTCTACATTTATAATATATTGACTAGGGTTGACTATTAAGTCTTGAAGATCCGTGATAGGATTTTTTATGAGAAATTCATTGATTGTTAACTCTTCCATTGTACATCTTCCTTTATTATTTAGGATATAATTGTTTGATGTGTCCTTTTGTTATTCCCATTACATATTTAATTCCATTTACTGTTCCTTCAACTTGGAATGTTGCGTTAGTTCCCTTTTTGGATAGGGTTGAACTATTTTGTTTAGCTATGTTTAAGGCGATATTTTTTACGTCATTTACACTTAAATTTGGATTATAGAAAGTTTGAGTTGCTTTCACTGTACCATCCCAGTATTCAGGATGATGTCTCGTTAGCATATGTTGCATATCTGTTTTGGTTAATTTGAAAGTGTGGCTTCCTGTTTTAAAGGTTCCGGTTGTAAAATTATTTAATGCATTAGTAACTTTTGATTTAGGAGCTTTTTTGAAGATTTTAGAGCCCCATTTGATTACATATTTTCCTCCACTTAAGACAGCTCTTGCAACAAGTCCCCAGACCAATGGTTCCATTTCATTCATTTGAATTTCTTCATTTAACTCTATTGGAATGTTACTCCAGTCAATTTCATCTTCAGCTAACTCTAATTCTACTTCATCCCAATTTACCTCTTTGAGAAGTTGGAATAACCCAGGTGCTTCTTCTTCAAATAACCAATTTACCTCTTCTTCAATATCCACCCATTCTAATTGATTTTCTTCAGAAGCGTCTACTGATTCATTTGCCTTTGCAAAACTTGGTGTGATAAACGATAGTAACAGAATAAATGATAAAAACGAGCAAAAAATCTTTTTCATGGTAATCCCCCTTATCTTTAAAATACCAAGCTACCATAACACATAGAAATTAATAAATGTATGTGTTGGGGAAAAATAATGAAAAATTCCTATAATATATTACTTAGGGATTACTAAGAGTGAACTGAGACTCATTTAATGGACAGTTTAATAAAGTGACATTTTAGTCTATGCTACTATGAGATGACTTCGGTATTGAGCCGGAGTCATCTTTTTTTAAATCCCATTGCTTACACGTACAGTTAAAAATAAATCTCCCCCTGTCATCGAAAATATTAAATATTACATTTTTCCCTGAAAAATATCTAACTAATTAAAGTTACCTGAAATATTTAATTTGGGTAACATGTTCTATTTAAAAATGATGTAATAAAAGCTAGGGTTTAGTGATTCCCTAGTTTTTTCTATTTGTACATTAAGAGTACACTCAAAATGAAACTATGTTAGATTTGCAAAAAAAGGGGCAGGATCGGTTCTTTGGTGGATGGAGCTAATCGAGTTTCTTGTTCAACTAACGGGGCAGGTTAGTTTAATAAGGAATATCCAGTTCAACCCAATATATAGAGTTAATGATATGATTAAACAGAAATTGGTGATGGAGTTAATTTTATTTTTGGAGGATATGACGTTGAAAATACTTAAACTTATTTTAGCCATTATTGTTGTTGCTTTATCAAGTTATGCTTTGATAACTGGTATATCAGGAGGAATAATTCCTTATGTATTGTTTTTCTTAGGGTTAATGCTTTTAGTTACTGGAATTACTGAATTTCGTGAAAAACGAAAGGCAACTGCCATTACACTTTTCTTAGTAACAGGATTTACCTTTTATGTTTTATTTAATATTTTAATAAACTAACGGGTAGCTTTAGTTAAAAAAGAGTCGGCTGTCTTTCGCTGATGTTATGTTAATCTGATGTTTATTAAAAAAACAGGAATTTGAATATTTTCCCAATGAGAATTGTATATACTATAAATTCATTAAGTAGGAGGGATTATATTATGAATGATAATAGCGAAAAACGAAATGTTACAAAAATAAAAACACGTTATTATGTTTTTGTGGGGTTGGTAATAGGTGCAATTTTAGGATTAGTTGCTTATGTGAAAGACTGGTTATAATTCTGGGTATTGTTCGAAAGGTTGATTCACAATATACTTAAATCAACGGGCGTTATGTCCACTAGGGGTGTATGTAGCATTTAAACTGGATTAGAGCAGTAGATGTATCAAAGCATACTCAAAAAACTTTCGAGATCTGGGCTATTTCTACTTGAGGTGCATGCAACATTGAAATCTGTTCAGCGACAAAAACCTCGTTGAACTAACGCAGCAGGTTAGTTGAACAGTATTGTTTAACAATCGGGCCAAATAAGAGAGGAGGGTTCACTTGAAGGAAATACTGGAGAGTGTATACCAGTTCTCAGGTGCAGTTTTAATCTTATGTGCACTTTATTATTATTTTCATTTCAAAAAAATTAAGAAGAAAAGGAAACTGACTAAAGTTGAACTCTTCTTTTATGTCTTAACTCAAATGGCATTTATATTGTTCGCTGTTAGTTCATTAATAACGATTTTAGATAATAGTTATTAAATAATAGGGCGCGATAGTTATGTAAAGCTGGGATATATAGAGGATGCAAGCTCGTCAGCAATAAAATCGATGTTTTAGGGATTGAATGTAAAGAAACTTTCCAATTCTCCAACCTTGTCCCCGTCCATCAAATGTGACACGCCAAAAGTTTTCCCTTCGCTTGGCAAGTCAGTTTGTCCAACAGTTCAAAGAAGGATTCTATAGATGTACAATCTTCTTTTTTAGCGGGTTTTATCTTTCAAATTATAAATGTCAAAAGTATTTTTTTCTTTTTAACATTGCTTAGTGCGTTTGTTTTACCGTTTAATGGCTCTCTTAAATTTATTGTTATGTATTTAGCTTTAGCAATTTTTTTGGGATGGCTAGCATTGCTTTTGTGGGCAGGGTTTGGCTCGTTGTTCAAAAATCTTTTTGCCAAATATGAAAAGTCAGTTAGGTTAATCATGTGTTTGTTATTGATTTACTCTGCAACTATTATATTTATTTAAATGTAAATTAGGATAAAGTTAATTCTCTTACATTTTCTGTGGAGATGCATGGCTTCATGGATAGCTAACAGGATCTTTAGCAAAATAAAAGAGAAACTATTTGACAGCTTTCGTCTTTTTCAATATTCCGCAATCGGGGTAGGAAGTTTAAGAGGGTTTTAATGAAATAATTAATTGGGGTTAAAGATAAAATTGTGCGGTTAGTGATAATGAAATTGAGAAGAAATAGAAGACGAATTCAAGGGTTAGAAAAAGTGGATAAATAGTTTTAAAAAAGTATTCCATAAAACCTTATTAAACTAAAGGGCACGATTGTTGCAGATTCTAAGCCTAATTCCTCGTTCAAAAAACGGAGGGGTTAGGCTTTTTTATCTTTCTAAATTTTTAACGTCAACCCCTATGACCGCAATTATACCATCGTGAAGAAAAAATAAATTTCATCAAGTTGTATCCTTTTTCGAATGAATTGTCTATATAAAGAGTGAAGGCAGCGTTCGTCTAGGAAAAAGACATCGTGCTGCCGTCAATAAAACTCGCTAGTAGGTAGAAATGTGCCTGTCGCGTCTAAACAGGCGCCCTGCGCTTTTGCACTTCATTTGAGGAGGATTGGTGATGAATTTATTAATAAAAGAGTCGCCGCTTCAAGTGCTTCCGTCGCTTGCGATGGAAGTGGGATTAAACGCGGCTGTTTTACTTCAGCAACTGCATTTTAGATCGCTCATCTCGACGAATGTCCGGGATGGGCATAAGTGGGTTTACAAAACATATGAAGAATGGAAAAACGAAGAGTTCCCGTTTTGGTCTGTCGATACGATTAAAAGAGCGATTCGTAAACTGGAAGAGAGCGGTTATATCATTTCGACCTCTCAGTATAATCGGATGAAAATGGACAAGACAAAATGGTACCGCATCAATTATACAATGCTGCAAGGGCAGTCGGTGCAACTTGCGCCTTCGATGACGGCAGAATCACCCCAAGAGGAAGTGCAGATTGCCCCCTCTACAGAGGGCAAAATGCCCCTAGCAATAACCAAAGAGGTTAAGAGTATTAAAAAAAACCTTGTCGAGAACGATCTCGACGTTGTATCTGTCATTGAGTACTTAAATGATAAAGCAAACAAGCAATTCAAAGCATCCTCGAAGGCGACAGCACGATTGGTGAAGGGGCGTTTCTCTGAAGGGTACACAGTGGCGGATTGCAAAAAGGTCATTGACACGAAAGCGAAGAACTGGCTGGATGATCCACATTGGCAGAAGTATTTACGTCCTTCCACGTTATTCAATGCGACGAATTTTGAAAACTATTTGGAAGAATCGAGGGTCAGTGACTTGCCAGAAAGCAGTCCGCCAAAGCCACTCGAATTAGACTTTAGCAAAGGGGAGGCGTAACGGATGACATGTCTTAAGCAGATTGAAAGAAGTGTGTTAGGAACGATGCTTTCGGAGAATTATTTAATCGTCGATAGTGATGTGGCACAAGATTTTTTCATCAGTCAAATTCACAGAAATATTTTTGGTTGCATGCAGGCGTTACTGGCAAAAAAACGTCCTGTCGACTATGTAACGCTCCTGACGATGATGGAGCCGGTTGAACTGGGCGGCGCAAATTACTTGGCTGAACTGGCGAATTATGCAAGCCCGACGAAATTTGACCGTTATGTTGACATGATGTGCGAGGCATGGAAAAATCGTGAAAAAAACAAGATCCTTATACAAGCGAAAGAGGGGGATTGGGAAATTGGAAAGATACAACAAGCGTTTGAGGATTTAGAAAAGGAAGGCAGCGCAAGACTCGATACGGGCATTAAAATGGATTTGGTACGGATGGGTGAAAGGCCTTATGAAGAAATGCAGCATGTACCTGGCGTACCGACTGGATTGCATGATGTGGACAAATTGCTCGATGGTTTCCAACCTGCCGAATTAATCGTCATTGCTGCGAGACCGTCGATGGGAAAGACTGATACGTTGAACCATTTCGCGCTCCATGCAGGATTAGCGGGCTATAAGCCGATTATTTTTTCGCTAGAGATGAGCAGAACCTCGATGATTGACAGGTTCATTGCGATAACGGGCGGCTATAACCGACTGCGTATGAGAAATCCTTACACACACTTCACTGACAAGCAAAAATCGAACTGGCTCCCGACACTCGCTAGATTGGACGAAGCGAATATTCATATTGATGACCGTGCCGGACTGACAGTGTCCCAAATGCGCGCCGCAGCGAGAAAAATGATACATACGGAGCCGAAGCGAAAACCGATTATCTTCGTCGATTATTTACAAATTATCCGTGGCGACTCCCCGAGCTATAACCGCACGGAAGTCGTAGGGCAAATTAGCAATGATTTAAAGCAAATGGCAAAAGAATTTGACTGTCCTGTTGTTTGTCTATCACAGTTAAACCGCGGTGTCGAAAACCGTGATAACAAACGACCTGTCATGAGCGATTTACGTGACTCAGGCAATATTGAACAAGATGCAGATGTGATCGGCTTTTTATACCGCGATGATTACTACAACATAGAAACAGACACGCCCGGCCTGTTAGAAATAAATATCGCAAAACATCGCAACGGACCTACAGGGACCACAACTGTCCGTTATGTGAAAGAAACAGGCATTCTCCACAGTATAGATTGGTCAAGAGAAAGGATGGAGTGAACATGGTATCTGTACAAGAAGTGTTTCAGTTGGCGATTGAAATGGACATGGTACACCTGGCACATCGGATTTTTTGGGCAATTGCCAAGGGGAAAGTAAAAGTGGACGAAGATTCCAAGCGACTGGATGCCATCGACTATGACGAAGAGGCAATTTCGAAAATGGTTGCACGAAACCAGCTAAGTCTAGGCAAGATTAAGCTGTACGTTGCCGAAACAACAATGCCAGATCGATTTGCGTTTTATTATAGTGAAAATGTTTTAGATGCACACGCACTCCATCAGGACATGTTCAGAGAGACGCCAAAACGATTGACCAATGCCTCCCATTTAATGCCGAAGCTTTTTCATTTCGATGAAACGGATGCTGCGAATATAGTATACTTCCATCGCAACAAAGTTGTCGCGTATCCGTATTATTTAGGACATGCCAGGGCGGGGGAGCGGGTGTTGGCGCGGATGCGAGCTTGAGTGGGAGTAGCAAGATTTTATGTTTTCCCCTTACTTCTATAGAGAAAGTGAAACGTTTTGTCATCCGATTCGTAGTAGAGATATTGGGTTTTACTGAAAAAGGTCTTATCGTACGAGGAGGGATTGCATGAGACAGTTGTATATCAAGCAAAAGGTATATAGTCTGAGTGGCAAGTTTTCGGTGAAGGATGCAGAAGAGAATGAAGTGTATTTCGTAGAAGGAAGCTTCATGCAAATGCCGAAGACGTTTTCGATTATGGATGTGGCTAGGCAGGAAGTGGCGATGATCACGAAAAAGACGTTTAGCTTCCTACCGACTTTTTATGTCGAAGTGCACGGCCAAGAAACGGTAATGATAAAAAAGGAGTGTTCTTTTTTTAGAGCAAGGTATTCAATTGATGCGGCAGGGATAGAAGTACAGGGGAATTGGTGGGATATGGATTTCGAAGTGTACCAAAATGGGGAACTGATTGGCGCTGTCAGCAAAAAGTGGTTCACATGGGGCGATAGCTACCAGTTGGAAATTCTAGATGATGAGATGGAACCACTTCTCGTAGCGCTCGTTGTGGCAATTGACTACGCGAAAGCAGCCCAGTCTGCTGGGGGCGGGGCATAGTGAAGGATACCAGGTTCTTGTTGAATCCTGCATTATTTTAAAACCTGGTACTCGAAATGATACTATGCGACGCTGGTGGTCACCCGCCATTTCAGTGTTACATTCCTACTTCTAATAAATACTCGTTATTTTAACAGAAGCTGAAATTTACCTTAGAAAGAAGTTGAGGAGTTAATGAATTCTAACGAAGATGCGGGAATATTTAATCCTAAGCTGATTATTTTCATTAAAAAAGATAATAATTTCATCATTTTACTTGCAGCAATTTATGCAATAATACCTTTAATGGAAAACGAAGTGGTATTAACTTTTATTATAGCTTTAATAAGTATTAGTTTTGGAGTTTTATTGAATTGGATATTGGGTACGGAGTGGGATAAGTTTCCACAGTTTATTTTATTTGTATGTATTCGGATGCTATTCCTATTATTAGGGATGATTTTTGTGATATTGTTTTTAATTAGGACAACGACTTTTAACTTAAACATAGAAATAGCTATTAGTTGGTATTTGCCCTTAATTCTTTTAATAGGTACGTTAGAATTTTTGGTTTTAATGATTATTTATCTCGATAAAATTCATTCAATAGAAAGCCCAAAAAAGAAATTGGTAATAATTACGGTTTTACTTGGTTTATATATAGCTGCTTACGTATTTTCAGGTATAAGTTTTAGCTATGGATATATGACATTAATTGAAACTATTTATAAGATTAAAATTGATGAATCAGATAGCTTTTACTTGAGTTTTTTAATCTCTAATACATTGCCAATCAATGATAATGTCTTTTTAAAGTATATAGCTCTGATAAATTCAAATAATCATTTACAAGCGTATCAATATTTTCATATTTATTCTCATAAGTTTATAGAACTGTCAATAATAGCCATTATATTAAAAGTGTTATTAGGGCTATTTAAATTTAAAAATGACACATCTGTTGATTAGTTAATTACTTCCAATAATACATAGTAAAAAGTGAAGGGTACTAGGTTCTAATTCAATTATGAATTGCTCTATAACCTGGTACTCGAAATTAGTGGCAATTGACTACGCAAAAGCAGTCCAGTCTGCTGCTGCGGCTGGTGGCGGCGGGACGTAACAAGACCAGTAAAGTGTCAGTCCGTCAAATCCTCTGAGCGTTTGAGCTAATATCCATCTCCTACTACCTAATCCCGTTGCTAACACTGCCTACTAGCAATGAAAAGCGTTTATAAAACCTCACACTCCATAAATATTCAAGTCATCTCGTTATTTAAATATAAATTTTCTCTTCCCGTTGTCATTCTGCAATTCAAACAATGTTGGTTTACTAACGAAGCGCTCTAGAAGCTCATAGGCCCTATGATCCGTTAGTTCATCAGGAATAGTAATGCCGCTAAATGACGTAGCAGAAATTAATGTATTAAAATCATATCTGAACTTGTAATCACCTGTATACGCCAGCGCTAACTTACCCTTCCAATCAATTTGATAAGACTGGCCTTCTTCTTTAGTAAACTTAATAATATGGTAGGCTGTCGCATCGTGACCGAGCAAATAAACATCAAATGCAGTCAAATTTAGATTCAAGTTTTCCTGTTCATTCTTGGATAGAAAGTCAATTTCATATGCCTTCCCATCTAGTGTTTCTAGGTCAAATGGTGCCTCATCACTTCCTACACGAAAACCTTTATAATCCCATTCTTGAGATGACATAGTACAACTATGATAGTTGTTCCATACAATCTTAGCGTGCCAATCGTCTACTTCTTCGTCTTCATCCTCATCCTCATCTAAATCTTCCTCATAATAATCCGCAGTTTCCAAATGTAAATCGAAATACAATCCCATTCTTTCTTTCGATTCTTCGTCTTCTTCATATTTAAAATGTGCACTCCATTTAAAGTTGATTATTCGATGACCATTAGGCCAAGGGTTGTCTACAAAATAAATTCGATCCATCATTATTCGCTCCCTTCTTGAAGTAAAGCACCACGTTAGTTAAAGTGGAAATCTATTATTTTTCTTTTAACTGTTTTAGTAATTCAATTATTTCTTTATTTTGCTCACTTGTTTTTTTTAGCTTCAGTTCAATCGAAAAGCATGTAATAACTATCGCAATCACACCAATTGTTATAATAAATTCCATTGAAATACTCCTCTCATTCAAGTTACTAATTCACCAAAAACATCCAATCCCCTTGTTCAACTAAACTGCTACGTTAGTTAAACAAGAAAAGAGCTGTCTAAGCAGCTCAACGATCTTCAAGTAAAGCACCCGTTAGTTGAAACCGCAAATATACATTAAACGAATTTTACTGATTCTGGATTTAATGCCACGAAATGCGACATCCAACAATCAGAACATTCTGTACCTATTTCATGTTTACATAAGCAAACCCTATTCATGCCATCACAACCATCATAACCGCAACAACCGTTTAACCTACTTTTATCTGAATGGTAGTTTGAATTGATTAAATCCTTAATGTTTATGATGATAGAACCTTTATGTCGTGGGGCGAAATAATCATCATCCGCAACTATATAAAAACCTTCAGGTATTAAATCTTGACCATCAGTTTTGTTCAACAAATTCAAGTCTTTTAACTCTATTACTTGTTTGGAAACATCTAAATTGCATAATTTACAAATCAGTTTCAATTTAAAATTCCTCCTTTGTATGATTTACTAACCTTCCTCCTTTGTATGATTTACTAACCTGCCCCTTTAGTTCAATAAGAAAAAAAGCTTTACTCCTTCTTGAAGTAAAGCACCCGTTAGCTCAAAAGTCAGACTTTTAGAACCATCAAATCCTCATCAAAATACTGCCCATTATATTTTAGGGCATTTTGTTCTACCCCATAGACCTCGAATTCCAAGGACTTGTATAGCTTCTTTGCAGAGTCATTTTCAGATACTACTGTTAAGTTTATTTGTTCTAATCCATCACAATTTTTTGCCTTGCTTATTAGTTCAGCCATTAGTAATTTTCCTATCCCACGCCCTCGACCTTCTGGTGCTACATACATCCCAAAAACATTACCTTTATGAGCGAATTTAAGATTGTTTTCACGCACAAAAGTTACGATTCCTACTAACAAACCACTCCCATCAAAAGCACCTAGAACAAATTTCCCTTTAGCTGGTACCAATCGCTCTATAACAGTTTCTAGTGACAATTTCACTTCACTTTCATATGTTGAGCCAAATGCTTCTGGATTGGTTATTAATGCACTCAATCGCAATTCTTGGTACAACCTGGCATCAGATCCTTGTAAAATACGAACATTCATTGGCAATTCTCCTCAGTTCCTTTTTTTTACTTTTATAATACAAATTATTCAATTAAACTGCCCAATTAGTTTAACAAGAACCTCAATTATCTCCATCCGAAAACCATCGATTCGATCACTGTACGGACTTGTATAATCCATACACACCAGGTTAACATAACGCTAGTTCACGGAAGTAGTTAACTCCATAGAAAAAGCCGCCATGTAAGGCAGCCAATAATTAACCTAAAGCTACCCGTTAGTTGAAGATTCGATTGCAAGCTATTTATTTTTCCTTTAAATTTATATTATTTATTATTAAGATAAGAGAAAATATTATTAAAAATATAAACCCAAGCAAAGACAATATATTTGTAATTAGAACTAACAATTCTCCAAATATATTTACTCCATAACCATCTCGGAACATTCCAAGTTTAGCGTAACTAAGCATGGAACTATTTAATAAAGTAAGTACAGCACTTCCAAATATACAATAAAGTAATTTCATATTTTTACTCAATGCGCCTATCCCCTTTAATTCAAAATATATAAATATTTTAACATAAAGTTCCAATAAACTTTTATTAAAGAACAAATTCTTTCTTCAAGTAACCTACCCCATTAGTTGAAGAGAGCTATTGATTTTTTTCTAATTTTTTTATGAATCTAATAATCCAATACAATAATATCCACGGTAGAATGAACTTTGTAGCCCATTCAATTACATTAGGAATCAAAATTGATGAGTTTATGCCCATTAACGGAAGTAATATCCAGAGTGCAAATAAAACTACAATACCAATAATCACCTTTTTCATCTCGACACCTCCATATCGACCTTATTTTACCATAATGGTCGATACCCCCACTTGAACTAAACTGCCCCTTTAGTTCAATAAGAAAAGCATTACTGTTGTTCCCTAAAGCACGATGTTAGTTTAATTAGTGCCTATTGCTAGCGATGCAGTGGTCCACATAATAATCGTTAACGATATGATAAGCCAAACTGTATTGGCCGTCGTTTTTTCTTCGTGTTTTACCTTTTTCAATATAGAAACCAAATTCAAACAAAATATAATGCACCAGATAGGCATTAAAAACCATCCTATGTAGAAAAAGAAAAATAACATAAAATCCACATTTTCACCCCTTTGTGGTTGTTTATCCTTGTTCAACTAAACTACCCCTTTAGTTCAATAAGAAAAAAGGCTTTTCTCCTTCTTGAAGTAAAGCACCCGTTAGTGAAAAAAGTTATCTAGTCATTTACCCAAAAATCCACCTTCAGATTTGATGATTTGACCTGTAATCCATTCAGAATCATCGCTAGCCAAAAATCTAATGAGTTTTGCAGCATCTGCTGGAACTCCAATACGTCCCATTGGAAAAAGATTAATAAAATGGTCTTTTAAGTCTTGACCCATCCAACCAGTATCAGTTGGTCCTGGATTCACAGAATTTACTGTTATACCAATAGGGGCGAGTCCAACTGACAATGGTTCAGTAATTGCAATAATAGCACCTTTAGTAGCGATATAGGCTAGATTATTTGGATCTGGACCACCCGAAACAAGATTTATGATTCTTCCACCTTTTCTTCCCAAAAAAGCTCTCTCAAATCTTTTAGCAAATTCCGTACTTAATAAAATCGTTCCACTATTATTAACCTGATAATGTTTAGTAAGAATATCTGTATTTAAACTTCGATAATCTGAGGGTGCCTCAAATGTAGCATTATTAACTAGGATACTTGGGCTACCAAGAGTATTTTCAACTTCATTTAAGAGGTTTATCGGCGATTCAGGATCTGATAAATCAACTTCGACATGATGACATCTCACTCCCATTTTGGTTATCACATCGCATAAGATACTTGGAAAATCTCTTTCTACACCATTACCCTCGTTTTCATCAAAATTACTCCAATGTGTAAAGAAAATATCTGCACCCGCATCCGCAAGTGATAAACAAACCGATGCTCCAATACCACTTGATCGACTTGCTCCAGTTACAATAGCTATTTTACCTTTTAAATTTGTCAAAATATAACCCTCCAATAAGCAGATTTATAGTAAAATAATGACCATTTTTAACCCATTAGAGAGTTGCCATAAGTAAATTCCCCTTTTCTTTTCTTATTCAACTAAACTGCCCCTTTAGTTGAATATGACAAGGGTGCTTAACGCCTAATTGAAGTAGAGCACCTGTTAGTTGAATATAATTGATCAATCAAATTTTCCTGCTACCATATTTTTTAAATACAGTTACTAAAATTGCAATAATGAAAACGATAACACTATTTATTAGTAAATAGTATCCTACTTGCATGCCATAAAATATTGCAAAAGCATCACGAATAAGAATTAGTGCTAATATACCGCCGATCGCCCCAAATAAAACTGATAACAATAATATTGTAAAAGCTACAAAGTATAAATTTTTCTTTTTTTTGTAAGATATAAATCCGATAATATTTGCAAAAACGATAAAAAAGCCCATAAGTATTAAGAAAAAATTACTCATTTAACTCCCCCTTTTTAATCATATGTTACCATTTAAACTAAAAGTCTTGTTGAACTATTCTGCCACATTAGTTAAACAAAGACCTGAATTTATTCAGAATACAGCTAAGGGATAACTGGTGGTATTCCTGCTTCGGTAAAAGATAAACAAATACAAAAAACACACAAATTAGTATACCGAAAAGAGATACGAATACAGAAATTAAAGGATTAACTCTTTTCAATTTCATCTTTAATCCCATATGTCGTTTTCTATTAACTGACCAATCTCTGACTTATTAATCCCATCCTTTACTGCTGCAAAGATTACTACGTACAAAATTAATAAACCAACAATCCAGAGTAAAATAGTTTCCCATAACACTTTTCTTTACCCCGAATTAATTATTACTTTAAACCTTATTAAACTAAACTGTGCAGTTAGTAAAAACACTCCTTATGTCTATAATTCTATTAAGTCGGCAACAACTCCTTTACTATTATTTTTTAGAAGGAATTGAATTGTTGTTGTCATGAAGAAGACCATTTGAGTAAGAATCCAACTTCTAAAATTACAGAACCCAAGGGAGGGAAGCGGATAACCAAGTATTTAACCGAACGGAAGATCGAACACCTTCGTGAATCCTGTCATTCCCCAATGGAAGGAGCGATTTTCGAATTCATGATTTCTACTAGTAGTCGAATTGGAGAAATAGTTGCGTTAGAAAAGAACCATATTAATGGGTCCAATCAATCCGCGATCGTTAGAGGGAAGGTGATAAGGAAAGGGAAGTTAATTTTAATATACGTTGCGACATAGGGCTTAAACGCTATCTTGAAAGCCATAATGACAATAATCCTGCTATCTTTGTGACAGCAAGGCAGCCACATATAATGAGTGTCGCCCAAATGCAATACATCATCAAACGAATTTCAAATCGTGCCGAAATCAATAAAGAGATTCATCCACACCAACTTAGACACAGATATGCAACTCATTTATTGAATAATGGAGCTCCTATTGAAGTCATACAAAGTCTTATGGGGCATGAGAAAAATGAAACCACAAGGATAGACACTCAATTAAGAGGAAGGCTAAGGAAAGAGTATTAGCAAAAGTACTCCAACAGTAAACAGTCTAAAGAAAGCCAATCTAGTAATTCACTTCACCTTGGATTTACTGTGAAATATAAGTAAATAGCAAGGATTCTTTACAAATACAAGCGACTTAGATACAAAGTGTTGACAGTTACAGTG
Organism: Sporosarcina sp. FSL K6-1508; assembly: GCF_038007465.1. Lineage (NCBI taxonomy): Bacteria > Bacillati > Bacillota > Bacilli > Caryophanales > Caryophanaceae > Sporosarcina > Sporosarcina sp. FSL K6-1508. The sequence continues at coordinate 1,854,330 of NZ_JBBOXF010000001.1, forward strand.
ACTTCATGTTAAATTTAGCTTGAATTCGAGATACTTGAATTAAGGATAAAAGGAATAAGTACTATAGAAGAGTGAAACGATTAGAAAAGAATCAACAAAATATAAATTGAAGCCAACAGGGGGATGTATTGATAGGGAAAAAACTATTAAGTACATGCTTTGAATATAAGGTAATAATAAAGGGAGGAAACTAAATGAACCATTTAAAAGGAATTCACCATGTAACAGCTATTACAAGTAGTGCAGAAAAGAACTATGAGTTTTTCACATACGTATTAGGAATGCGTTTAGTAAAGAAAACAGTCAATCAGGATGATATTCAAACATATCACCTATTCTTCGCAGATGATAAAGGCTCAGCGGGTACAGATATGACATTTTTCGATTTCCCAGGTATTCCAAAAGGAACACATGGAACGAACGAGATTTATAAAACTGCTTTCCGTGTACCGACAGACGTAGCACTTGATTACTGGGTGAAACGTTTTGATAAGTATAAAGTGAAAAACAATGGTATTGAAGAAGTGTTCGGTAAAAAAACAATTTCATTTGTGGACTTTGATGACCAACAATATATGTTGATTTCTGATGAATTTAATAAGGGTATTGAATCAGGAACGCCTTGGCAAAGTGGTCCCGTACCATTGGAATATGCAATTACCGGATTAGGACCGATTCATGTTCGTATCGCACAATTTGATTATTTAAAAGAGACTTTGGAAAAAGTGATGTTAATGCGTGAGATTGCGCAAGAAGGTTCACTGCATTTATTTGAAATGGGTGAAGGTGGGAATGGTGCGCAAGTAATTGTGGAACATAATACGATTTCCCCCGAAGGTCGCCAAGGCTACGGTACAGTTCATCATGCAGCCTTCCGCGTAGAAGATACGAAAGTATTATATGAATGGATTGAACATATGGAAGCTGCTGGTTTCAGTACTTCGGGGTATGTGGATCGCTTCTTCTTTGAATCTTTATATGCACGCGTAGCACCTGGCATCCTTTTTGAATGGGCAACAGATGGTCCTGGCTTTATGGGGGACGAACCCTATGAAACAGTAGGGGAAATCTTGTCGTTACCGCCATTCCTAGAAGGAAAACGTCAGCAAATTGAGGCATTGGTAAGACCGATTAATACAGTGCGTAGCACACTTAAAATAGAAAAAGAGCACTTATAAGGGGGGATAGAGAAAATGGGATTTTTCAATAAATTATTTGGTACACAACAAGAGGAGGAAAAGACAATGACAACATCAAACATAGGAATTATTTTAGGATCAACACGTGAAGGACGCGTAAGTCCACAAGTCGGGGCATGGGTAAAAGAATTAGCAGATAAACGTGGGGATGCAAACTACACGATTATCGATATTGCAGAATACAAATTACCACTTTTAGGTGAAGCTGGCGGCGACGCATCAGGTGCAGCAGCATGGTCAGAAATCATCGCAAAACAGGACGGATTCGTATTCATCGTTCAAGAATACAATCACTCTATCACAGGAGCACTAAAAAATGCGTTAGATTATTTACGTGATGAGTGGAACAACAAAGCTGCTGGTATTGTATCATACGGTTCAGTTGGTGGAGCTCGTGCAACAGAACATTTACGTGGTATTTTAAGTGAATTATCTGTAGCGCATGTTCGTGTACATCCAGCGCTATCGTTATTTACAGACTTCGAAAATGGTACAGACTTCAAACCAGCTGCTGTACAAGCAGATTCAGTAAACCAAATGTTAGACCAAGTTATTCCTTGGACAACTGCGTTAAATACAGTACGTAACTAATTTTTACATATGTAAATTTCTACAAATCCCAAAATGTGCATAAGCATATTTTGGGATTTTTAAAAAATTCTCTATTTAAATCGAGTGCAACTAAACAATTTTCGCCAAAGGATCTCTGAGTATGGAGATCCTTTGGCTTTTCTCATTTTACAAATGTCCAGTCAGAATAGTAGTTTTGCCCTTTTTCCGAGCTATGTTTGGGTGGGGGCTGTCGATCAGTCATTTTTACTCTGGGGCAACATAGTGACGTACTCAGTTTCTCATTCTGAAGTTAGCAGTGCTTCCTCAGGCGTCTCTAAGATTTCCTTTTCATTTCGCTTTAGGCGTTTCCTTTCGAGATTTCAGTATATCGGCACTGTTTTTTTCGTTTTTGCTTGGGCATGATACAACGTCTACTCTCTATTAATTACCGCATGTAGCTAGTGTTTTTTTGAATACTCATGAAAACGGATCTTAAGTCACGGAATCAGAATAGACATCCTGAAGTGCCTACTATATAAGTCATAATTTTTTAGGCTTAGGCGGTATAAGTAGGTGTGATAAAGTACTAAATAATATGGAGGAACATTATAAATAGGGATAATAGTCTTGTGGAAAATTTATGTCATATTAGATGTCTTTGACAAAGGGGAGATTAGAATGCTATTTATAGTATTATTGGATAAATACCATATCATTCTTTATTAACAATATAATGGAGAATTGGCGCGAGTTAATTATGGATGGTTATTATTAGATAACTTTTTACAACCTTATATTGGAATTAAACAGCGTCTCTGGTGCGAGTACCCGATAAGTCATTGGGGGGAAATGTGCGTTGAATGAAAAAAGGGGGGAATGAGGATTGCTTGGCTATTACTATGCACTATTGAGTAAGAAGAAAGGGGAGGTTGCACGTCTTTATGCGTGTCAATCCTCACTAAGCGAAAAACAGCAGCAATTCACTATGAAAGAACACAAATGTTTGGAACCAGAACTTTCGGCCACGACTTGGCATGGTAGACATGCTACTGATTTTCAAGCTATTCGTGAAGAGGGAATTCACACAGCTTATTTGGAGATTGCAGGTGCCCAGTTCGCAAAGGTATATAGTGCAATTGCAGCAAAAATTGCTTCACTTCAGGCAGAAATCGCCTCCATTCAACAGACTATCGAGCGTCTATTGGCCGAGGAAGCGGCAAGGGAAAAAGAAAAGACTTCCAACTAACAACGGGGGAGATAACTATCATGTCGACCGAAGTGAAGATAGACTATGGAGAAGTTGAAAACCAACTAAAGGAAATGAACAGTGAAACGGAGTCACTCATTCCAAGAGTTGAACCACCGATTACGGGGAATACGATGGATGTCGTGACTAAACAGACGAAGTTGTCGATTCAACTGGAACAGCTTTTGATGAACTATCAAACTATATTAATGGAGAATAGTAAAACGACGACTAGCTCCGTTGAATTCATGCGTGAATCAGACGAAAAAATAGCGACTGTTGTGCATAGTACATTATCCGGACCGAAGCAGGCGATGTTATAATGAAAGTAGTAAATGTCAGCCCTTTCCACGATGGCTTGCGGCGGAATAATACCATGCTAAATCGTTTGGAAAATGAAATGAAAGCAATCGAGACCGCAGTCGAAGGACTTGTTGCGCTGGAAGACTCATTGAAAGGACAAGGTGGTGATGCAATCCGTGCATTTTACGCGGAGTGCCACTTGCCGTTCTTATTGTTTTTCATGACGCTTAAAAGCAATTACGTAAAAGTCCTCACTCAAATGGATTACGCACTCGATGCGCTGGAACCGGATATGAACGGGTTCATCCGTGAAACCTTCCTTGAAGGAGAGGTTGAAGCCGGACTTAAGGAGATAGCCCAACTGACAAGCGGTCTCACCGACGAAGCGAACGACATTATGAATCAGGTCGCCGATATCGTTGCCCTTCCACATTTGAATGATAGTGATGTGCAGGGGGGGTCCGGGATGCACGGAGGAAACGGGATATTACGATTGCCGATTTGTATGAATTTGATGCGAACCAGACGAGGGCTTTAATAGCGATAGAGAATGACCTGAAGACGATGGAAACATGGCTTTCTGATATCGAAGGATTGTTCACAGACGGCGTAACGACCATTGACTTCCCAATGGATAAATGGGCAGCTTTATCGGCGGAAAATACTCTTCAGACAGATTTAGCGCAACGGACGGCCGGGATGGACGGCGTAAATGGCGGACAAGGATCCGGTGATGAACCTGGCAATCTAGTAGGGATGAATAAGTCTGAAGATGAGCAGTTGAAGGCTCTCTATGCTGCACTAGCAAAAGAACAACATGTGGGTAATCCTGTGAATGACTATGCAATCGATCCTCATACAGGCGAATACATCATGATGAACCAAGGACTCGTTCGTGTTTCAAAGGATTATGGACCCAAAGAACTGAGCCTCATAGATAAAGCCGGGTTGGGAGTAGCTAACTTCTTAATCCTGGATGATTTAAATACAATCACGAATCCCGATGCATCCTTCGCGGCCAAGGGACTGTCCATGGCCTCGATTACCCCTTTTGGGACAGCGATAAAAGCGGGTAACGCGGGTATTAGACTTGTTAGGAAAAATCCGATTGTGAAGTGGAGAAGTCCTAAGAAAGTTGAAAATGTTACTGGTAAGGGTAAGGTTAACTACAAGAACATTGATGAGTTTATTATAGGAACTAAAGTTTTTGATGATGTTATTGATGATTATGTAAAAATGTACAGTGAAAAAATTTCAACAAATAAAACGTGGTCATGGAATAAGTCAATCCTTGGTGGAGAGAATTTGACTGCTAGCCAGCGAAGAATTATTAAGGAAAAAGCAGTTGCAGAGAGCTTGATCCCTGATATAAAAGTTAGTAAAGTTGATGGAATGAGATATGGCTTTGCGGATTTTAAGAGTGCTGGAGTTGTTCAAGAGACTAAGCAATTACCTGAGAATATTTGGTTGTTATCAGATGATAAGCAATTTGAATGGCTTGATAATGCAATTGTTAGAAGACCTGCAGGTACGACATGGCATCATACTGAAATACCAGGTAAGATGGAATTAGTACCTTTTGGAATACACAATATTACTATTCATAATGGTGGGAGGTCAGCTGGAATGTGGGCAGATGCTCCTAGATAATATAATAAAGAAAGGGGTAAAATCATGAAAATAAATCCGGACACTATTGTAAAACCATTACCTTCAGAAGAATTAATAAAAAAACATGAAAAATTTTGGAGACTAACATTTCCAGGGGCATTCTTAGACTTTATTAAAGTATATAATGGTGCAGAAGTTGGAGAAGCTACATTTGAATGTAACAATCGTATTTATGTGATAGAAAGGTTTTTATGTATGCTGAATGACATTGAAAATAATCCAAATGGAATCTATGATATTGACGTTGTATTTTCGCAAATAGGGGAAAGATTGACTGATAATGAAGATTTATTAGGCGCGGAAGTATTACCAATAGCTAGTATATTCGCCGGTGATTTTGTATGCTTGGATTTTAGAGAAAATAAAGGGGATCCATCAGTGTGTGTGTGGTCGCATGAAGAGTCAGGCGATTTTGAGCCAGTTCTTTACAGAGTAGCAGATAACTTTACTGAGTTTTTAGAGATTCTACAATAAATCTGATTAAGTAGCATCAGGTAACTGTAACTTATTCAATTGTGAAACTTTATAACAATCATGTTAGTTCCGGTGATAGTAGTCCATGTATTACAAGGATAGTGTAAATATGAAAAATGAACTGGAAGTACTTACAAAGATTTCATAGAAAATGATGTAGACTTTACTGATTTTCATCAGAGATTCAACAATATAAAATGCCGTGGTGCCTAACAAAGACAAGATACAGAGTCATGTCTATGATAGGCACCTTTTTCGAATATATGAAAGTAGTAAATGTCAGCCCTAGACAAGGTTCCAGATGAAGAAACGTACTGGATGATAAATAACAAAAACTATTTTCTGAAAGAGGAAAGTAATGATAATTAGGAAAGGGGGTAAATTCCTTTGGAACAAGACAATAAACTAAATTTGTTAAATGAGAAATTTATTAATGGTGAAACAGATCAAGAGGTTGAGGGTATTACAATAATGATTGATGGTAAATTCAAACAAGCACTAGATATAATTATGACTAATATTACTGAGTACTCTAATTATAGCGAGGTTATGCGAGATATCATATTCAGTGGTACCTCACACATTATCGAATCAATTAAAAAGTAAATTTTTAATCCTATTGAACAACTTATGAAAAAATAAACGAATTACTACTTTTAAGAAAAAAGCTTGATAAATTAAGGTGCCTGATTCTGATACATTTCCGAACTGTGTTAGTACCAGTTACCTTTTTAAAGTATCTCTTTAGACGTCCAGGAGGATACCATGAGTGGCATCTTGTAGCAAGAACTCCTAAATTTAAGCAGTGGGGAATTAGTATGGATGACATTAAAGATATGAGGTCTTTGACCAAAGATGTTGAATTTGTAAATCCACCTGGTCGTCAGGAAGCAGAGGTTCGAAATACAATACTATCATTTTAATTTATAATTGAGTTAATTTCATAATCCTAAGCCCTTACGTATCAAGGCTTTCAAGACATAAAAAATAGAGCACCTCCCCAAATCCTGTATAATGTAAGTTACGACACATACATAACAGACTGGAGAGATGCCCCTATGTCCATTATACGACAACAAAGCCTGTTTGACATGCATGAATTATATAAGATGGAACCCACCCATCATTTTGAAGCAGTTTTTTCAACAGTTAACTTAAATCCTATCTTGAATCTATTCGATAAACCGAAAAAAGTAGGTGCACCTAGAGAATTGAATTACGGTGCCATGATCTATTCACTTATCGCTCGCGTCGTCGAGCGTATTGTGACAATCAAGGATCTTGTCAGACGGTTGGATCGTGACCCCATTTTTCGTTATGACTGTGGTTTTCTTCATTCCGACCAAATCCCATCCGAAGCTTCTTATTCCAGGATGATTACCGTCATCAGTGAATCAGATACGATGACCCAAATTCATGACAATCTTATTTTGCTGGCCATCGATGAAGGGCATATTGGCGAAGAAAACATCGCCATTGACGCCACCCATTTCGAGGCGAGGGATCGTGCCCAGGCTTCCGAAAAGAAAGAAAAGCCGGCTTCGAAAAAGCGCGGTCGCAAGCCAAAAGCCGAACGTGAACAATGGTTGAAAGAAAAACAGGCGGCGGAGAAAGCGCGTCCGATTTATGAAAAAGAGATTGTACATCAGCTATCCGAATCAGTAGAAACGTTGTTTAAAGAGGCCCCTATCGATCCGAAATGGGGAATCAAGAAAAACAGTGATGGAAAAAACACCTTCTGGTTTGGTTATAAAGGTCATTTGGCCGTCAGCACAAAAAGCCAATATATTCTTACGGGTATGATGACGTCCGGTAGTCTCAATGACGGGAAAGCAGCCATTCCATTATTGAAGAAAATTGATCGGGACCTTCCAGCTTTATTTAACACAGGTCTTTTCGATGCCGGTTACGACTACGAACCGATTTATCAACAATTGACTGACCAAAATCTACAAGCCGTCATTCCGTATAATCGACGCAACGAAGGAGAGATGGTCGGTTACGACGAGCATTTCGCACCGACGTGTGTCGTAGAGCATTCCTATCTTTACGATAGCTTCGATCCGAAATACAAGACACTGAAATATACACGCCCGAAAGAATGTGCGACCTGTCCATTACAACACGACACCCTTTGTCAAAAGACCTATAAAATTAGACAATCCACGGATTTCAGGAAGTACACCAATCCAGCCAGGGGATCGAAAAAGTGGGATGAACTGTACAAGGAACGTACCGCTGTCGAACGGGTCAATGCGTATTTAAAAGAATTCTTCGGGCTCAATAATGTCCGTCATCGAACTGGAAAGAAAGCGAAGCTGCACTTCCAATTGGTGACGCTTGTTTATAATGCTTCAAAATTAGCCACGGATCGGATCAGAGTAGTAATGAAGCAACAGTCGTTACAAGTAGCTTAACTACATCGAAATTTTATTTTTAAAAAACTTGAAAATCATCAAGGGGCTACTCTACACATTTTTAAAAATGGCTATTATGAAATTGATTCAATTATGATTATAATAAAGAAGGTAAAATTGTTCACTTCGTAGGAGAGTGTAAAATATCTTGTGTAAATGAATAATTACAAAAAGGAAGACCTTTTCTTGGTAGAATTAAGTCACCACAACCAATCCTAGAAAAGAGGCCTTCCCTATGACTCAGTTTACAACAGATATTGTTCAAGCACTAGTACAAAAACAAGATATTACCGAGGTTTTTCGTTCGCATTTAGAAACAGCGGTTAATAGTTTACTGACTACTGAACTGACAGCTTTTTTAGATTATGAAAAATACGACCGAATAGGCTTTAATTCAGGGAATTCACGTAATGGTTCGTATGACCGAACGCTACACACGGAATATGGTGACCTCCGAGTTACGATTCCCCGTGATCGCAACGGTGATTTTAAACAACAGACAGTTGCGCCTTATAAGCGGTCAAACGATACACTCGAATCATTTGTCATTCACATGTTTCAAAAAGGCGTTACCATGTCGGAAATCGCAGATTTAATCGAGAAAATGTACGGTCATCATTACACACGTCAAACCATTTCTAACATGACACAGGTAGTGGGCGAACAAGTAGAAGCCTTTAATAGAAGGAAACTCAGTGCGCGCTATGTCTGTGTTTATTTAGACGCAACCTATATTTCTGTTCGACGTGAAACGGTCTCTAAAGAAGCTGTTTATATAGCTGTGGGCATTCGCGAAGATGGATCAAAAGAAGTAATTGCTTACACAATCGCTCCAACAGAATCAGCATTCAATTGGAAAGAGCTCTTACTGGAAACAAAAGAGCGTGGCGTAGAAGAAGTCCTTCTCTTCCTTTCAGACGGCTTAGCAGGCATGATTGACACGATTACAAGCGTATTTCCTAAAGCGCAATTCCAAACATGTTTAGTGCATGTGGCACGCAATATTTCACATAAAGTACGTGTCGAAGATCGTGCTGAGATTTGCGATGACTTCAAAACAGTTTACCGAGCAGATGATCAGGAAGCTGGGCAAGTCGCGTTAGATAATTTCTGTTCCAAGTGGAACAAATCATATCCAAAGGTAACAAAATCACTCGCTACAAATGATCATCTACTTACCTTCTATAACTTTCCAAAGGCAATTTGGCGCAGCATCTACTCAACGAATTTAATCGAGTCCTTTAACAAGCAAATCAAGAAATATACAAAGCGCAAAGAACAGTTTCCGAATGAAGAAGCACTCGAACGCTTCCTAGTCTCGCAGTTTGAAGAGTACAACCAACGCTTCGCCGTACGATGCCATATCGGTTTCGATCAAGCACGTGCAAAGCTGGCTGAGTTGTTTGAAGTGAAAGAATAAAAGTGTGATGATCTTTAAGAAGAGGTTGGATTGTCATTTACACATAAATATTGACACTCCCCTTCGTAGATAAGAATACATATAGTTTGGACTTTATTGGTACAGCAGAATATATAGATTAATACGAATAAAGTTTGTTTGCAGTGGAATGAAAAAGAATAGGCTGAAAAAAAGTACATACTCTATGATGGTTGTACCATCATAGAGTATGTATGGAATATATGTATTTTTTTCCATCAAAAGAGGACAAATAAAAATTACAGAATACTTAAAGTAAAAGATGGATGTAAAAGTGTTACAGAGAATAAGCCGATAAAACACGAAATTTAACAGGCTCATTGGTTTAAAGATAGAATATTAAAGATTTATTTTATATAGCAAATTATTAAGCATTTGATTGCAAATTAGGCAACAAGTGCTTTTTTTTGTGCAAGAATTTTGGGACAAGAAAGCCGATTCAATACGAAGTGGTTAAAGAAGTGGAAGAAGAATTCGATGACGGTGGTGTCCGTGAGCTCGACAACTATTTTGAAGGTACGAAGCTAGCATTTGTGGATTATATCCATCCGAGGGCAATCGTCCAAAAAGGCTTCAAAAAAATGGCGCTGGCTATCATCCCTAGAGTCAAGCCATCCAAATATAAAGGGAATCTTTCTGTGAAGAAGACTCCTGCAGTTGAAAATAAGTCTAAGGGTACGGATAATCCTAGAACAAGGTTACCAAGAAGTAATGGTCATTGGGAAGGTGAACCTGGTAACGGAAAATGGTATTCTGATAAGCCAGAAGTTAAAAATATAACAAATGGTGAAGGGGTAGATTTTGCAAAAAATAGACCTAACTTCACACCTTGGTCAGAGGGTAATATAATACTTGAAAAAGGAAAGTTAACTGGTACGTCTGATGACTTTTCATTAGTATATGAAAAAATACAGCATCAGTATAATTTACCTTCAAAAAACGCCGCTAAGAAATTATTAAAACAGGCGGGTGTTACACCACATCATAAGTCGAGTACAGAAATAGAGTTAATACCAACTGATTTGCATGGAAATGTTCCGCATATTGGTTCTGCATCTGATTTAAGAGGGGGATATTAAAAATGGAACGATTAAAAGAGAAACTAGAGGAAGTAATTGACTTTGATATAAAAGAGATAGATGAAATTTGGGATGAAGATGAAATAAAAAAACTTGAAGTTAGTTATCAGTTAAAGTTACCTCAAGATTATGCATTTTATCTGCAACATTATGGTAATGATCATATAAAAGAAGATTATCGTTTTATACCTTCAATAGAATTGCCTGAAAAAATTAAGCAAACTCAATTTGAGATAGACTCTATTTACGGATTATATAATGATGAGAATAAAATAAATTACAAAGCAAACTTTTATAAAGATATATTACCAACCGATTTATTTCCTATTGCAGATTTACCAGGCGGAGATTTAATTTGCATTGGAAAGTCAAATGATAAACAAAATAAAATATATATTTGGTTTCACGAAATGGATGGAGAAAATGTTTTCTTGGTTTCCGACTCTTTTGAAAGTTTTATAAAAAACATTCAAAGTATAAAAGTAAATAAAAACACTCTTGATAATGTAAATTTAAATTTAGGTCATAAATTAAATGCGCTTCTAAATAATGCTTCTAAAAAGATATAAAATAAATTACGTTAAACTAACTATATTTTTTTGTGTTAAAATATTCTGGAAGTACAGTTTGTTGCAGAGGAATAAATAGAAGTTTTAAGAATTTTAATGAGTATTTTTTATCAATTATTGACTAAAATTGTGAAGAAATACTTTAGAAGATTGATGTTATTTGAAAAAAATTTGATTGGCAAAATGCCTTTTGATTTGCCCCAATAAAGTAAGACAAATAATTTTAGGCAATTTCTAAGACTTGAGTTCGGTACTCTACCTATCTCAAGTCTTTTAATTTTGCCTTCGTTCGTTTGTGATTATAATACTCGATATATTCATGTAATTCTTTTTCAAAATGCGCCGTACTTTCAAATTCTCGCAGATACAGTAGTTCAGACTTTAATAAGCCGAAGGAATTCTCAACAACGGCATTATTTAAGCAGTTGCCCTTATGGGGCATACTTTGTGTAATCTGGTGTTTTTGTAATGTTTTCTAATAATTGTTCATTTGATAATGCCAGCCTTGATTGGAATGAAGGATGACTTTATCTTCTGGTTTAAGACGTTTCATCTACCATATCACCAATGAGTTGATAGACGGATCGATTCATGACTTTGTACGAAATAATTTCGCCGTTATACAATTGAGAATATACGATAGATAACGCTTTTCTCCGAATAGATGAAATTCGGTGACGTCTGTTACCCATTCATGATTCATTTTGACTGCGTTAAAATCACGTTGTAGATAAGAAGATAGCCACGGTAGGGGAGAAGCCTAAGGGTACTGTTAAACCTGTTTCAAATATGGGGAGTTTTTTGATATGGAAGTAGGAAAATCAATAAGTAATTCCCTATCAAAATCAAAGTTTAGTATGATGGACAATCAATTTATAAGGTAGAAAAGAAAACTGATTACCGATATGTGGAAAGGGGTTATGGAGTTTATCTTGACGCATTACACAAAGACCATTTAGAAGTAATAGATAAGATTGGGAATGTGAAATACGTTTTGAATTTAGATGGTACTTTAAACCCTGATAAGACTAAGAAAGCACCTGGACGAGTAGTTAAGGGCTGGAAATGAAACTGGAGAAATTTATATGGATAAAAAGTTAGAAGGAATATTGGACATACTAGATAAACTTAATTCAAGTATCAGTATTGTAAACAAAGAGGATTTAGGTGAACAGTAAGAGAACCTTGAGGATTTTAGGATTTTAACTAGGGATTTAGATGTTTTATTAAACAATTTTAGTTCAGTGGATAAGAATGATGGTGATGAAGTAGAGAAGTAAGCGTCAAATACTCCCCACCTTCTAACCCCTTTCGTGTTATGTGATAATCACATTAACAATGTTAGGAGGTTTTTTCATGACACGAGACGAACGGCGAGCCATGTGGCACGCACGGATTGAAGCATTTAAAGCGAGTGGTGAATCTAGCGTAACAGCCTGGTGTGCTACAAATAATATCTGTGTTCCAAGTATGTATACTTGGCTTAAAAAGGAATGGCAAAAAGTAGATACTGCACCTACAGCCCAGCAGTGGGTTTCGTTTGATACAATCGCTCCAAAGGTAAGTATGCCTTCCCAATTGACACTTGCGATAGGTGTTGTTTCCATTCAAATTGAAGAGGGGTTCAACCCTACACTTTTAGGGGAAGTACTTCAGGTACTTCAAACGCATGTTAAGTAAAACACCCGTTGATTGTGTGTATTTAGCCTGCGGACGTACTGATTTACGAAAATCTATCGATGGATTAGCTGTCATCGTTCAAGAAAGCTTTCAGCTTGATCCGTTTTCCCCTAGTTTATTTGTCTTCTGTAATCGAAAGCGCGACAAACTGAAAATCCTACATTGGGATCATAATGGATTTTGGCTTTACTACCGAAGGTTGGAAAACGGTCTATTCCAGTGGCCCGATGGACAAACAACCCAGCCACTTGCGATTAGCCATCGACAATTACACTGGCTACTTGATGGCTTACCACATGAACAAAAACAAGCTCATCCAAAAGTTTCTGCAAAAATCATTATTTAAAAAAAGGAATTCGTCGAGTCATGTCGAATTCCTTTTATTATGGAAAAATCAGTAGCAGTTATCTCATCTACAATTGAAGAACTCGCAGCGAAAAACATGGAGTTGGAAAAACAAAATGAAGCGCTACAGGCTAAACTCAACTGGTTAGAAGAACAATTTCGCCTCAGCCAACAACGAAAATTTGGCGCTTCTAGTGAAAAAACCAATCCAGATCAACTCGCACTCTCTCTTTTCAATGAAGCTGAAGTCACAGCGGATGAAAAGGTAGAGGAACCAACGCTTGAATCGATTACCTATCGTCGAAAAAAACGTACAGGCCAAATCGAGGCGATGCTTGAAAACCTGCCAACTGAAACGATTCACTATCGTTTATCAGAAGAGGAACAGGCTTGTTTGTGTTGCGGTGAACAAGTACACGAAATGAGTACAGAAGTACGACGTGAGTTAAAAGTCATTCCAGCTCAAGTGAAGGTCGTTGAACATGTACGCCATGTCTACAGCTGCCGAAATTGTGAACGCGAAGGCACTGAAACTCCAATTGTCACAGCGAAGATGCCAGCACCTATGTATCCAGGTAGTTTGGCTTCGCCTTCGGCGATGGCCTATATCATGAATCAAAAATACGTAGAGGGTATGCCTCTCTACCGACAAGAAAAACAATTGGAACGTCTAGGTGTCCCTTTATCACGTCAGACTTTAGCGAACTGGATGATGTACGGGGCAACTCATTGGCTAATCCATCTTTATGAACATATCCGTACCTATCTATTGATACAGGATGTTATTCATGCGGATGAAACAACACTTCAAGTACTGGCCGAACCTGGACGCCCAGCGACATCCAAGTCCTATATGTGGTTATATCGGACGGGGCGTGATGCATCGGCTGCAGTGTTGTATGATTACCAACAAACAAGGGCAGCCAAACATCCGAAAGCCTTCCTTTCAGGCTTTAAGGGATATCTGCACGTCGATGGATACCAAGGGTATAATGATATACCGAAGGTGAAATTGGTGGGGTGTTGGGCACATTCGCGTCGAAAATTCGATGAGGCCTTAACTGCTTTGCCAGCGGAAGCCAAAAATAAGGAAACTCCTTGTGCTGCGGAGGAAGGGCTGCGTTTCTGTAACCAATTATTCGCGATTGAACGCGCGCTAAAGGATCACAGCCCTGAAGAACGCTATAAAGAGCGACTTGAACGCAGTCAGCCTGTGCTGGATGCCTTTTCAACTTGGCTACAAACACAAAGTCCGCGCGTCGCGCCTAAAAGTGCGTTAGGGCAGGCCATCAAGTATTGCCGAAATCAATGGACATGCCTTACAATGTTTCTACAGGATGGGCGTTTGGAAATCGATAATAACCGGGCCGAACGTGCTATCAAACCTTTCGTAATTGGACGCAAGAACTGGTTATTCTCTCAATCTATGAAAGGTGCAAAAGCAAGCGCAATTGCTTATAGCATTGTGGAAACTGCTAAAGAAAATCAGTTAAATCCATTGGTTTATTTAACCCACGTATTTGAACAGCTTCCTTTAATAGATTTGGAGGATTCAAAGGCGCTAGATCAACTACTTCCATGGTCGGAGACCTTGCCGACAAATTGCCACGTTCCCAATAAAACTAAATAAAGCATATAATAAGCGCCCCCTGAAAGACAGGTGGGCGCTATTTGACGCTTACATATAAACAGTGAAGGCGCCTTTCAAGCGGGAGGCATCCCCTGGCTCCGCAGCGGATTCAATGAAATTCTTAATTTCAACATATAGAGAAATTTAAAACCCCATTAAGCAGTGTAAGGCAATAAAACAGCTATAATAGGTATAGAGCTAGTTGAATTGTGATTTAGGGAGTGTTCGATACATGCAAAGTTTCGTTGTAATGCAAGGCCAGACGTATCAGGAAGAAAAAGAATTAGGGATCATTTGGTCACTGCAACAAGATAGTAGTGGGAAAGAACGTCATTCACGGCTACGAATGATAGAGGTCAATGAAGGGGATCGCTTATTTCATTATGTAAAAGGAAATATTGTAGCGATTAGCGTTGCTAAAACAGGATGCCAGATAGCAGGTAAGCCGTCAACTATGCCAAATCATGAACACACGGATGATAACGGGTATTTGGTGGAATTGGACTATCATGAGCTTGAAGTGCCTGTCAATGTACGTTCGAAATTCGAGGAGATTTTGCCACTTCTGCCAATTAAATATTCACCGTTCCAAGCAGATGCAAATGGTAATCAGGGGTATTTGTATCCTTGCAATGAGGAATTATCAATAAAATTATTGGAGATAATTGGTGACCTTAATATTTATCGTGTAGATGAAGAGCAGCTAGAGTTAGCAATTGGTACGGTGCTACGAACAGAGCGTAACACATTCGTTCCGATGATAACTGAAACAGAAGGAGAATTGAAAACAAAGATTCGTTTAGGTCAAAAAAAGTTTAGAGCAGGTTTAATCCCGTTGTGGAATCACAAATGTGTGCTTTGTGAGATTGAGTTGCCTGTGCTACTCCGCGCAAGCTATTCCAAGCCATGGAAAGACAGTACGGACGTTGAAAAAGTTGATCCTCATAACGGTGTACTTCTTTGTTGTAATCATGATGCACTCTATAAGAACGGATTTATCGCATTTGATGGACAAGGTAGGTTGCATATCTCCTCACAGATTCCAGAAGAGGACTACGAGAAATACAGTATACACCCAAAAATGAAGATTGCTCGAAACGCGGAAAACAAGCCTTATTTTAAATGGCATAAAAGAAATTTGTTTATAGAGTAAAGGATAAAAGGTGATTTATGCTTATTTATTACCTCTAAAGGATTAGGAAGTCCGTCCTTCGATGTTTATCGGTAGAGCATGAGTTGAATGCGTGCATTATTTAGAAAAAAATTGAAATAAAGAATTCCAATGAACCGCTACGGCTACACGGTGTCCCGTTACTGGCACCGAATAGCCGCCTTGGCTCAGTTTATACACCGGATTCAATGGTTCAACATATATAGATTGGCGTTTTATAAGTGGAAATAAAAATTAGAAAATTAGAGACTGCAACCGTTCATAAAATAAATAAATTAGCTAAAGAAAAAGAGCTTTCCAAACAAAAATAGTTAATTTTTTATCGAACATGCTCTATTTCATGAATGTAAAGCCGATAATCCTTCTGATCTTCTCCTTGGTTTCTTATTTTTAGTTTACCTTCATATAACGATTCTCCTGTTTTTAAATCTCCTATAAAAATGTTATGTCCGTTATTTGTTAAATTGATGACATGCAATTTTCCATTCATCGCCTTAATATAAGGAGACTCCCCATCCTTAGTATCTACTATATCAAATGTCAGTTTTTTGTCCCATTTCTCGTTTTCAATATTATACTGGTTGACTTCTAAACCATTCGCTGACTGTGATGTAATAAAGATTGTAGAATTAAAGATAGTAGTCTCACCGCTAATAGATCCAAGTACTTCAGCAGGATCAATTAATTTTTTAGATTGATTATTTTCTATATCGTAAACGATGAATTCATTAGCGACTATATTCGTTTGACCATCGCTATGTCCCATTTCATCTTCAGAAGTCTCTATTTTAATTAAAAGATATTTGTTTCGTTGAATTGAGTAGTAATCATTTATAATTCTTAAATCAGACCAACCATTTTTTATCACCGGAGTAGAAGCAATCGCATTATCGGTCAGTAATTTTTGCTCATTCATATCAAATGTATAGACTCGTAATTCATCTCCACTATTTATCCGGGAGGCCCGTGTAATGACCTTTAATTCCCCTTCTATTACTTGGACTTCCTCAACCTGCATCCAAGAGTAACTTTCCCTTTCTGGTACATCTAGCCGGATAGGCGTAACTTCTTCTGATTTTTTATTCAGTACTTCAATATCAAAGGTTAAATCTTTCATAGGGTGTACATGGTTTTTCGCTTTAATACTGGCATATGTTAATAGTTTTTCGTCTTCAAAAAAATTAGTAGACACCATATCCTTACCCCGCATGAAATTCTTTTGCTGTTTTACTAAATCTTCCAACATTTGTGGGGTATATATTCTTTCTAATTTTCGTAAAAATGGTGAATTATTTGGATTGATTGTTTCTTCACTTGTAATTTCTAAAGGATGATACATGTTACCTACCGCGTAATCCCCGAATAGCTTTATATTTTTCACTTCATCTTCATCGCCACTTACTTTTTCAAATTCAATTTTTAAATGCTCATTTGTAGCAAAACTTGATTGTATATAAAAAGTGCCAAGTACAATTAACGTAACCAAACAAATCGAAATGATTTTCCAATAGCGTTTCATTTGTGTGACCTCCCATCAAACTCTTATTTTATTCTTTATCAGAAAATTACCTGTCCATATTGCACAACTTAATACAAGAATCCCTGCTAGTAGTTCAATGAAAAATAATTCTATCGGGTAAAAGTAATTACCTAAAATAAATTCATTAATAAATATTGGGGCAAAAAAGATTAATAGGGAAACAACACAATAGAGAAAGCCATAAATAATCCCTTTAATACGAAAAGAACGTTCAAACAGGATAGCTGTAAAAATAATAAACACTGCTGCCATTCCAGCGCCATAATATAGAACAAATTTGATTAAAGCGTTCGGTAAAAATATCGCCAAATTGCGGAAATTGGTAATTTCGTTAACAGAGAAATCGGTACGAAACTCACTTGGAACCATCCACTGTAAAACTTGACTTTCAACTGGTAGCAATAATAGTTGTAATGCGACGAGGCCAAAAACATATAGTGAAATCGTTGTTGCCTTTGCTAAATACACATTAATGCGCGCTGTAGGTAACATTAACAAACGATAACTAAATGTATTTTTTCCAAGCCAATCTCGATACCAAATAAAAAAGACATAAATAATTAAGGTAACACCGCAAACTACAATGGGTCCTAAAAACCAGGCTGACTGAGAAATTGTTACAAAGGAAATTGTTCCATATTGTTCGATAAACTCACTCTTCAGTATTAATTCTTTGTAAATTAATTCATTTGCACGATTTAAGTATTCTCGTGATTCTACAATAACCCCAATTATTTGCGAAAGAATCGTGATTCCAATTAAAATGAGATATAACTTAAAAAAACGATTAAATTCGAAATCGACTAACTTCAAATAACGTTTCATGCTTGATACACCTCTCTCATGACATCGATTACCGATTTCCCTTCATTTTCCCTTACTTCTTCTGCATCGAATTCTTTTAAAACGATGCCGTCATCAAGTAAAACAACTTTATCAATTAAATGTTCGATATCATTAATTTCATGTGTCGTTATAATGACTCCACGGTCTTCAATTAAATGACTCGTAAATACATCGGCAATTTGTTCACGACTAAATATATCAATCCCTGAAAAAGGTTCGTCCATTAGGACATAATCGACATCCATTGCTAAACCGAGTATAAGGTTCACTTTTGCGGTATTCCCTTTTGATAGTTCAGAAATGCGATCCGTTTCGTTTAGTTTGAAAAATTGGAGAAGTTCAGTGGCACGATCCTGATTCCAGCAGTCGTAAAAATCAGCCATAAATACAAAAGCATCCCTTATTTGCATTTGCGGCAACATCGTTATTGCGTCTGGTATAAAGGTGATTTTTTCATAGCTCCCTTTATGAATTTTTTCACCATCAATGAGAATTTCACCACTATTAATGGGGGTTAATGCCATAATTGCTTTCATAATTGTTGTTTTCCCGACACCATTAATGCCAATTAAACAAGTGATTTCCCCTTTTTTAGCAGTAAAAGAAACGTCTTTTAACACTTTCTTCCTACCAAATTTTTTTGTTATATTTTTTATTTCAATCATAAAGATCCCCCCATTTAATTCATTTCCCTTTCATACTTGTTCTTCACTAAATTCAAGGCCTCATGTACAGGTACATTGATTGAGCGAACTGCATGAACAAACGTATTAACCGCCTCTAAAATCAATTCTTCTCTTACCATTTTTAGCACCTGCTCATCCTTCGTAATGCGACTCGGCAAATTCCCCTCCGTAAAAATCAACCCTTGTTCCTCCATTTCTTTATACGCCCGCTGCGCCGTATTTGGATTAATCTTCAGCTGATTAGCTAGTTCCCTTCTAGATGGAATTTCTTGACCCGGTTCAAAGGTACCTGTTGCAATTTGTTCTTTAAAATGCTGAATCACTTGCACATAAACAGGATCGCGATTATTAAACTTTACATCCATAGACCCAACTCCTAATAAACATAATGTATTTACGCATACTCTGTATTAAGCGGGTAATACAGTGATAGCAAAAAAATGTACGAAACTCCATTTATTGTGACTGTATTAAGTCCCTAATACAGTCACGATAAAAAAATGCGTTTTGGAAAACAACGATGTGTATTAAGTCGTTAATACGCAATGTACTTTGTATTATATACTTAATACACTTTTAATGTCAACAACGATATCAGAATTTAGTAACTATATATGTTGAACAAATGAATACGGCATAGGCGCTTTATAATGGATAGAATCAGATATCCTGCTAATAACGCTTCGGCGCTTTGTGGATGCCTCCCGCGATAAGCCGGAAAGGAGAGCGCTTTCCGGCTACCACGAAGTCGCGTCTGCGCTGGATGGTCTATTTGAGAAACTGCATTTCGGTATCGGGGAGGAAACCTATAACCCGGCGTGCCATAAATCGATCGAATGTGATCAACGAATGTCCCAATACACGAGGATAGAATTAGAAATCCTGCTAATAACGCTTCGGCGCTTTGTGGATGCCTCTCGCGATAAGCCTGAAAGGAGAGCACTTTCAGTCTTCTCGCTCCGGCTACCACGAAGTCGCGTCTGCGCTGGATGGTCTATGTGAGAAAGCCCATTTCGTTATCGGGGATGAGACCTGCAACCTGGCGTGCCATAAATCGATCGACTGTGATCAACGAATGACCCAAGACATTATGAAATGAATTAGTCATCCTGCTAATATCGCTTCGCCGCTTTGTGGATGCCTCCCGCAATAAGCCGGAAAGGAAAGCACTTTCAGGCTTATCGCTTCGGCTACCATGAAGTCGCGTCTGCGCTGGATGGTCTATTTGAGATAGCGCATTTCGTTTTCAGTGATGAAATCTGCAACCTGGCGTGCGTCTTTTTTGAATCTAATTATATATGTCGGACTATTAAAATCGGTGTATAAACTGAGCGAAGGCGCCTTAACAGGGGTCGCCGAAGCCATAAGACTGGCGGCGAAGCTGCTTGGCTTATGGGAAGCCACTGAAAAAGTTCTTTTTTTAGTAAGAACTAGTTGATTGTAGTGGAGAGCGGCGACTCCAGCGGGAACAGAAAACAAAGATAGGAAGAGAAAGTTCACTCTTCCTTAGCTGAAGACCCCGCAGGAAGAGCCGTTACGAAGAACGGCTTTTGCGAGCAAAAGCGCTAGCGTTGGGAGCACGGGGCAAGAATGCCTTAATTTCTGCAAAGAACACAGAAATACGGCAAATCGAACCCTTCGTAGTTCGATTGGCTGAAGCCGTGCCCGCGGAAAGCGTCCGCTCGGAACGGAAATCAACGGGATTGAAGGAAATTGTACTTTTTCAGTACCCTCGCTTATGGCGAAAGGCATCCCCAAAGCGCCAAGCGTTGTACAATCCACACCCCGAATTACAACTCTCTCATTAATGAGCGCCACAGCAGACTCAAGGGGATTCATTGATTCAACATATACAGTATCTACTAGATACTATTTCAGAAAAGGTAGCGGTTATGAAATTGATTCATGTATGTAAAGATTCATGTTCCGTCCCCTCAAAATATTAAACCCAACCTAACTTCTATAAGATGTTGACAATTCTCTAAAATATAACTAGTATGTAATTGATATTGATAATCGTTATCAATTAAAGTGATAGAATCATTTTTAATAGAAAAGATGCGTAAAGCGATTATTGGGACGGTTAGTAAAAGGAAAGGGAGTACTGATAATGTCAGCATTTATTGTAGACCAAGTTGCGATAGGTTACTCGAACACACTTATCATTGATGATTTAAGTGTGTCTATTCCTGAAAAAAAGATAACGACGATCATTGGTCCGAATGGATGCGGTAAATCTACTTTACTGAAAGCCATTTCACGGATAATGAAAACGAAAAGTGGGGCTGTCTATCTTGATGGACGTGCAATCCATCAGTTAGAAACGAAGGAAGTCGCAAAGAAGATGGCAATTTTACCGCAGTCTGCAAATGCACCAGGCGGTCTGACTGTATTTGAATTGGTTTCTTATGGTCGTTTTCCTCACCAGAATGGATTCGGCTCATTAAAAAAGGAAGATTATAAGTATATCTATTGGGCAATCGAGGTAACCGGATTAAATGAATTTAAGGATCGGCCTGTTGAAGCGTTATCAGGTGGGCAAAGGCAACGCGTATGGATTGCAATGGCACTTGCGCAAGGCACTGAAATTCTAATTCTAGATGAGCCGACTACCTATTTGGATTTGGCGCATCAATTGGATATTTTACTTCTCTTGCAGCGACTTAATGAGGAGGAAGGCCGAACAATCGTCATGGTGCTCCATGATTTGAATCATGCATCACGCTTTTCTCATTATATGATTGCCATGAAGGATGGCACGTTAATTAAAGAGGGGACACCGGAAGAAGTGATGACTTGTCCTAATTTACAGCTCGTATTTAATATAGAAGCCCGAATTGCAACTTGTCCTTTTAGTGATAATCCAATTTGTCTATCATATCAATTGTGTCAGAAGGATTGTTAGGACCTTTTCATAAGAGTTGCTTACAGTATTTGTTTTAATCCAAATAAGAATTTTTAAGTACGGTTTTGTTGTCAGGGGGAATAGATATGTCTACTTCGGTGGAAGTTTCTACTGAGATAGAAGAGTTGAAAGAAATTAAGAAACATTCACATCCAATTGTGGCAGTCGTTGTGTTATTTGGCGGCATGTTTGCATTGCTTGTTGCTATCGCCCTTTCTATATCGTTTGGCGCTGCAGACATTAAGTTAGCAACTGTTTGGACGGCTGTCTTTAATTTTAATCCGGATGTAACGCAGCATCAAATTATACGGGAAATCCGTTTGCCGCGTGTACTTGGCGCTGCAATGGTTGGGGCATGTTTTGCTGTAGCCGGTGCACTTATGCAAGGGATGACAAGAAACCCATTAGCGGATTCAGGCCTTTTGGGACTAAATGCAGGTGCTGCATTTATGCTGGCACTATGTTTCGCTTTTTTCCCCGGTCTCCCATATATGTATTTGATCATGTATTCCTTTTTAGGTGCTGGCCTAGGTGTTGGAATTGTATATGGTGTCGGTTCGATGTCACGAGGTGGATTGACACCTATGCGTCTTGTTCTTGCCGGAGCCGCAGTAAGTGCATTACTAGGAGCGCTTAGCGAAGGAGTAGCCCTTTATTTTCGCATTGGGCAAGACTTAGCTTTTTGGTATGCCGGTGGTGTATCGGGTACGAAATGGGTTCATCTCCAAGTCATGTCCCCGTGGATTATTATTGCGATGATTGGCGCACTGATTCTTGCGCGCTCCATTACATTATTAAGTCTTGGAGATGAAGTGGCCATTGGACTTGGTCAAAAAACAAAGACAATTAAACTGGTTGGCATGATCATCGTGCTGATTTTAGCTGGAGCGGCAGTTTCTGTTGTAGGGGCTGTTGGTTTTGTTGGGTTAATTGTTCCTCATCTTACCCGTTTTCTAGTCGGTCATGATTATCGCTGGATTATTCCATGTTCGATCGTGCTTGGCGGCCTTTTAGTTGTATTAGCTGATCTCGGGGCCAGAATGATTAATCCTCCGTATGAAACGCCTATTGGTGCATTGATTGCTTTAATTGGGGTTCCGTTCTTCCTGTACCTTGCTCGAAAAGGAGGAAAAGAACTATGAATGAAAAGGTTGATCTGACAACGAACCAACATAAAGCAAAGAACCGCAATCTGATGGTCATCGGTGTTCTAGGACTGCTCATCATTATTGTTTTCATGATCAGTATGAATACGGGCTATATTAAATTGTCACCGCTTGAAGTAATCCGCACCTTGTTTGGATTTGGGACGGATAAGCAGCACCTAATTTTATTTGAATTTCGATTGCCGCGCATTATTATTGCAGTATTGGTTGGCATGGGACTTGCGGTATCGGGTTGCATATTACAAGGGATATCCCGCAACGCTTTGGCGGATCCAGGCATATTGGGGATTAATGCAGGCGCAGGACTAGCTGTCATGCTATTTATATCTTTTTTTCCATCGACTACAGCTACACCGGTCTTTTTACTACCTGTATTGGCGTTTTTAGGAGCGGGCATAACAGCAGTAATCATTTATTCGCTAGCTTATAAACGACATGAGGGAATTTCACCTATGCGGTTGTTGCTGACTGGCGTGGCGATTGCAGCCGGTATTAGTTCGGTCATGGTTGTTTTAACACTGCGCCTAAGTCCAGAGAATTATCAATTTGTGGCTACATGGCTAGCAGGAAGTATTTGGGGATCGAATTGGAAATTTGTTCTGTCCTTGTTACCCTGGATCATTCTATTAATTCCATTTGCATTTTCAAAAGCTCGTGTCTTAAATGTCTTAAATTTAGGTGATTTAACAGCTACCGGCTTAGGGGCTTCAATTGAAAAAGAGCGGCGTGTATTGCTTGCTGCAGCTGTTGGATTAGCAGGAGCAAGTGTATCAGTCAGTGGCGGGATTGGGTTTGTAGGACTGATTGGTCCCCATTTGGCTCGTCAACTAGTTGGCTCAAGACATCAGTTTTTAATACCGGCTGCTGCAATGACCGGGGGGCTGTTGGTTCTGATTGCTGATACAATCGGTCGTTGGCTATTACAGCCGTCAGAAATTCCGGCGGGGATTGTCGTGGCAGTGATTGGCGCACCGTATTTCCTATATTTGCTTTCGCGCATAAAAGATTAACTTTTTTCAATATCAAATTCAAAATCAGTTATAGAAATTTACATAAAACTCTTGTCACATAATGATTGAGAATAACTAAAATACAAATACCGGGAGAATTTAATAATGATAAATACTAAAAAAAGAAGTGTAATCCTGTCAAGTTTTCTAGCACTATCAATAGCGCTAACTGGGTGTAGCGACAATAACAAAACTGAAGAACAGTCCAAAGATAATGAGAGTAAATCTGTCACTGAGGAAGCTTCAGCAGAACGTACATTAACGGATGCAATGGGGCATGAAGTGACCATTCCAGTAAAACCTGAGCGCATTATTGCTTCCTATTTAGAAGATAATTTAGTAGCCCTTGGTATTACGCCTATTGCACAGTGGGCTGTGAATGACGGCGCATCTAAACAAAATTACTTGCAAGATTATTTAAAAGACATACCGACGATTCCGCATGACCTTCCATTTGAAGTCGTGACCAGCTTTGCTCCGGATTTACTCATTATGAACTCTGCGGAAGCAGTGGAAGGATCAAAATACGAACAATACACTAAAATTGCTCCTACATTTGTGCTCGAAGTGGAGAATAACAGTGATTGGAGAGATAAACTGTTAAAAGTAGGCGAGATCTTCGGGAAAACGAATGAAGCAAAAAAAGTATTAGAAGAATACGAAAAGAAAGCAACGGACTCTAAAAAAATCATACAGGATTCAATTGGTAAAGAATCAGCTGCTGCCATTTGGCTCGTTAATGATACATTTTTTGTAGTGAGCGAAAATGTTTCCAGTGGAGCTGTTTTATATGGTGACCTTGGCTTAACAATTCCAAATGTTGTCCACGAAATTTCGAGCAGTGCCACAGGAAATTGGTCGTCCATTTCCCTAGAGAAATTAGCTGAACTGGATGCAGATCATATTTTCTTGATTAATAGTGATAAAGGAAATGGGGCGGAGATGTTGAAAGAACCTCTATGGCAAAACATCCCCGCTGTGAAGAATGGTCATATTTATGAATATGAAGCAGAAACTAGCTGGCTATATTCAGGACCGATTGCTAACACACAAATTATTGATGGCGTAGTGGAGGTGCTTACTAATTATGAAGAAAAGTAAAATAATAACCCTGATTGCAATGCTATTCTTGTTTGCTTCAATACTGATTGCATGTAATGAATCATCGACAAAACCTTCATCTACAGATACAGAGAAGGAGATAAAAGAAACGGAAGTAAAACAACAAGTCATGAAAAATCGTACATTTGATACGGTAAAGGGAACGATTGAAATTCCTGAAAAACCATTGCGAATTGTGACAGACTTTTACGGCGGAGAATTACTTTCTGTTGGCGCAAATGTAGTAGGTGTTGAACCAACAGCCTTTGACAATCCATTTATCAAGGATTTATTAAAGGATGCGGTTGAGATTGGTCAGCCAGTAAATGTTGAAAAGGTGTTGGAGTTGGAACCGGATTTGATTGTTGTTATGTATGATGAAAATTACGAGAAACTTTCGGAAATCGCACCGACACTTCATATACCATACGGAACGGCGACAAATATTCAAGAAACGGTCAAATTGTTTGCAGATATTACTGGAAATCATGAGGAAGCGGATAAATTCATCAGCAAATTTGATCAGAAAGCAAAAGAGGGAAGAGAAAAACTTTCAAGTGTGATTGATGCTGATGCAACGTTCGGTATTTATGAATTAACGGACAAAGGTGAGCTATGGATCTTTGGCGATAATGCAGGGCGTGGGGGACAAGCGCTATATAATGCGTTGGAACTTAACATGCCACATGAAAATAACAATGAGGAACAAACCGTACAGTTGTCCATGGAAGTATTGCCAGAGTATGCAGCGGACTATATGTTTTTGACGACCTACGATCCAGAGAAAAAAGGTGAGGCGTTAAAGAACTTAAAAGACTCGTCCATATGGATGGGATTGGACGCCATGAAGAACAACCAAGTGTTTTACAATGATTTTGACACGTATTACCGGTATGACCCGATTGCGATTTATGAACAAATTGACTTATTTGTAGACATGCTGATTGAAAGAAACAATGAAAATCAAACGAAGTGAATGTGAATAGAGAGCTATATATATTGAACAAATGGATATAGCGTTGGCGCCTTACAAGGGGACCCGGAGCCTTAAGACTAGCGCCGGACGATCGAATGTAGCATAAATGACTAATTGAAAGGGTGCGTTCATAATGAATTCAGAACAGCTGTATGATGTAACAATTATTGGCGGTGGCCCGGCAGGTCTATATTCTGCTTTCTATAGTGGTTTAAGGGAAATGAAAACAAAAATTATTGAGTTCCAACCTTATTTAGGTGGAAAAGTACATGTCTACCCAGAGAAAATGATTTGGGATATAGGTGGACTTACGCCTGTTACAGGAGAAAGACTGATTGAACAAATGATTCAGCAAGGCTCAACTTTTAAACCCGAACTTGTATTAGGGGAAAAAGTAATATCGATTAAAAAAGATGAAAATGGATACTTTGTTATTCTGACATCTGGGAATCAGCAACATTTCTCTAAAACAGTGATTTTAGCTGTTGGAGGCGGCATCTTGAAGCCGACGAAATTGAAAATTGAAGGCGCTGAACGTTTTGAAGTTTCAAATTTACATTATACGGTGAAATCCCTTGCACGTTTCAAAGGAAAAACTGTATTGATTTCTGGAGGCGGCAATGCGGCTATTGACTGGGCAAATGAATTGGAACCCATTGCGGAAAAAGTCTATTTGACGTATCGGAAAGACATGCTAAAAGGGCATGAGGCGGAAGTATCGAGACTATTCAATAGTTCTGTAGAATGCTTATTGAATACTTCAATCGGAAAACTAATTGCAGCAAATGATCATGAAACCATTGAGATGGTTGAGTTAATTAGCGGCGGAGATGGAGATAGGATTCAGCTATCAGTTGATGAAGTAATTATTAATCATGGTTATGAACGTGATAAAGAGTTGACATCGAATAGCGGATTGAATATTGAAATGGCAGATGAGTATGGTATTGCAGGAAGTCCCATGAGTGAAACTTCTGTAGAAGGGCTCTATGCAGCTGGAGATATTTTGAATCATGAAGGAAAGCTTCATTTAATTGCAGGGGCGTTTCAGGACGCGGCAAATGCGGTAAATAAAGCGAAACAATACATCACGCCAGACGCTTATGGACATGGAATGGTCTCCTCACATAATGACCTATTTAAAGAGAAAAACCGTGAATTGGTGAAGCATTTATATGCGGTGAAAAACTAACTAAAACTAGCAGGGATGTATTTTCCCGATTATACGGCAAAAGTTGAAGCGAAACGTGAGGAAGCTAACTCTTTAATCGCTTTTGATGAACTAGCTTCAACTTTTGTCATCTTAGGGGATAAACAATGGATAATTGGTTGTTCATACCTTATTTTCATACGTGATAAAAGTGGATATAATCCATCTGGAAATAATAACTGCCGGAACTTATGGCATCGCTTAAAGTTGAAGTCATATAAACTAATGAAATGGTGAATGATTATTCGTTATAACTAAAATAACTCGGAATGAACAATCAAAGAGGTAAAAGCTCTCGGTTTGACATTTACCGAGTTAGATAATATATTATATATGAATACATGCTCATATAGACATATATGAGTGTGTGAATATTTTAGTGGAGGTGCAAAAGTAAATGAATGAAGAAAAAATTGTTGGAAACGCTCAACAATTAGACGAAGAAACGTTATTCGTCGTATCACAAACGTTCAAGGCACTGTCTGATCCAACAAGAATTCGTATTCTAAACTTATTATGTGTAGAGGAACATTCCGTGAATGATATTGCAGATACTTTAAATTTGAGCCAATCGACTGTATCCCATCAACTGCGTTTTTTAAAAAATTTACGATTAGTCAAATTTAGAAGGGAAGGCACAACGATGTATTATTCAGAAGACGACCATCATATCATGAATTTATTAGCGCAGGCGATTGAGCACGCAACACATAGTTAGGTACTTTCCTTTTTACAAGCATTAACAATTGAGGAGGAACTTAAATGGGACACGACCATACACATGGCGCAAATAAAAAAGTGTTATTCATCTCATTTTTCATCATTGCAACTTATATGATCGTAGAAGTGATAGGGGGCTACTTAACAAATAGCCTTGCCCTTTTGGCAGATGCCGGTCATATGCTAAGTGACGCGATTTCGTTGGCAATTGCATTAATTGCATTTAAATTAGGAGAAAAGGTAGCAAGTAAAAGTAAGACATTTGGCTATAAACGTTTTGAAATTTTAGCTGCTGTATTAAATGGTGTGACGTTAATTATCATTGCTTTGTTTATTTTCTACGAAGCAATCGAACGTTTTGCCAATCCACCTGAAGTAGCAACAACGGGAATGTTGGTTGTCAGTAGTATTGGCTTAGCTGTTAATATTCTTGTTGCGTGGATTATGATGCGTGGTGGGGATGTAGAAGAGAACTTGAATATGCGAGGGGCATACCTACATGTAATTAGCGATATGCTTGGTTCTGTAGGTGCCATTATCGCTGCATTGTTGATCATGTTCTTTGGGTGGGGCTGGGCAGATCCATTAGCGAGTATTATCGTAGCTGCGCTAGTTTTACGAAGTGGCTACTATGTGTCAAAATCTGCATTACATGTACTTATGGAAGGTACACCGCAAAATGTAGATATAAATGAAGTGATTCAAACGATCGAAAAAACAAAGGGTATTGAAAGTGTTCATGATTTACACGTTTGGTCGATTTCAAGTGGCTTACATGCGCTTTCTTGCCATGCTGTTGTAGATGATGAGCTATCAATTGCAGAAAGCCAAAAATTGCTTCATAAAATCGAACATGATCTTGAACATAAGGGCATACAGCATGTGACGATCCAATTAGAAACGTCCGCACATAAGCATGACAATTCGATTCTATGTAAAGCGAAAGCCGACTCCTCCGGCCATCACCACCATTAAATTATAGGTCAAGGCACGGAGGCAACTGCCTTAAGAAAAATAAATAATGAAAAATAAAACAAAACACTTTATATACTATAGGAGGGTATGGTAATATCCTTTTAGGACGATGAAATGAAAGTAAATCTATGTCATATCCATCATGTGGAGGTGGAATAAGACCACGCCTTTAGGGATGATTATTATTTTTTGAAATCAATATACCCCCCACGCGTATATTATAATGAGAGATAAATGGTGGAATGGTCGCCACAAGTTGTATAAATAAGTTGAAGTATTGAACCCTGTGTATAGACTGAGCGAAGGCGCCTTACTGGAATTCTTTATTTCAACATCTATAAATAAAAAGGATGTGCGCTTAACATGGAGCAACAAGAAAAAATGGTTAAACTAGCTGTGAACGGAGGTATATCATTTGGCTCAAAATTAAATGCTAAACAACTAGTTGTCATTGCAGAATATATGAAGGAAGGGGATGAACTCGAGTTAACAACGTTTCAACAACTTTATGTCGAGGTACTTGAGTGTGATGTTGAATTCATTCAAAAAAAATTCGAAGCGGTCGGTTTATCATGTTATCCAGTAGGAAACTTTGTGAAAAGCTTAAGGACCTGCAACTTTTGTAAAGGGGCAGAGCAAGAGGGAATGCCTGTTGCGATTGAACTCAATGATCGAATCGCTGGGAAAGCAGTCCCGACAACACTTCGGCCAGCTTATACAGGATGCCCGATTGGATGCGGTGAACCACTCGTCAATGATATTGGTGTTATGAAAATAAGGAATGGGTATAACTTATCTATTGGGGGAAAGGCAAAAGGATTAGATGCTCAAGCAGGAACAACCATCATGGAGCAAGTACAACCTGAGCAATTGTATAAGGCTGTTGATAAAATCATTGCCATTTACGCTGAACATGGGAAGAAAAGAGAAAACTTCTTTAAATTTGTGAACCGTTATGGTGTCGAAAACTTAAAAAGTCAACTAGTGACATAATGATAAATGTTTAATTGAAGGAAGGTGATGACTTATGAAAAATGTGAAATTCGAGTTGTATACGAGACCAACTTGTTCGGACTGCCAAGAGGCAAAAGCGTTTCTTGCCGAAAATAATATACCCTATATTGACTATGATTTATCCAAGGAACCAGTAAAAGAAAAAGAGCTCATCAAAATAGCAGGCTCAAGAATGGTACCTGCTTTTGTATTTGAAAATAAATCGCTGCTAGGTTTGCTACGTAAACCCAAAGTCATCATTGGCTTTGAACAAAACTTCGATGAAATAAAAAACTTATTAAGAATCTGACGACAACAAGTAGCTATCAAGGGCATTAACGTTTGCGAATGTATGAATTGCACTTCTTAAATCAAAGTAGTAATATAGGGGTACGGGGTATCAGTAAACTTTGAGGAGTGAAGGACATGTCAGAAACAACAAAAACAACTGTTCAACCAAATAAGCAACAGCTTCTTAATCGATTAAAACGTGTTGAGGGACAAGTGAGAGGCGTTCATCAAATGGTAGAGAATGACCGTTATTGTGTAGACATTTTACATCAAATTAGCGCAATCCAATCAGCGATAAACAAAGTTTCATTGGCGTTACTAGAAGATCATACACATCATTGTGTAGTGAACGCGATTAAAGGGCAAGATGGTGAGACGGCGATTAAAGAATTGATGAGTGTTATGAAAACAATGACAAAATAAAAAATAGAGCAATACCTTTTTATTGACATACCCTAAAGGGGTATAGTAGATTGGTAATAACAAAAAACAGGAGGCGTTTAATATGAAAGAAATCTTAAAAGTAGAAGGTATGTCATGTAATCACTGTGTAAATTCAATCGAAACGAATGTCGGGGAACTGGCAGGTGTTTCCGCAGTTAAAGTAGACCTTAACAACAATGAAGTTACAGTGGAATTCGACAATGCGGTGACATTAGCTAACATTAAAGAAACAATCGAAGATCAAGGTTATGACCTCGCTTAACAAATAGACAATAGAATTTTCACTTACACCATGTGGGGGTATAAAATGGTGGATATGATTGTACCTATAGGTATAATCTTTCTTTTTCAAAAATATATACCCCACCAGAGTATTGGAGGAGAGGCAAATGGCAACAACGGAAAAAACACTGCAAATTAACGGCATGACTTGTTCAGCTTGTGCAAATCGTATTGAAAAAGGCTTATCTAAAATAGAAGGTGTCGAGAAAGCAAACGTAAACTATGCATTGGAACGTTCAACAATCACCTACGATCCAGCACAAACAAATGTGAATGAGTTTACAGAAAGAATTGAAAAACTCGGATATAGCGTTGTTCAAGACAAAGTCAATTTTGATATTTCGGGTATGACGTGTGCGGCTTGTGCGACGAAAATTGAAAAACGTATTAATAAAATGGACGGTGTTTCCAGTGCAAATGTTAACTATGCGTTAGAAACAATCGCTGTCGAATATGACAGCAAACAAGTCGAAACGACCGATATGATCACAGCTGTTAAGAAAATGGGTTATGAATTAATACCCAAACAAGATAGCAAAGATAAGATGGATCATAAAGAACAAGAAATTAAAAAGCAAAAAAGAAAGTTTATCTTTTCACTGATTTTGACGCTTCCATTGTTATGGACGATGGTTGCACATTTTGAGTTCCTATCGTTCATTTATATGCCGGAAATACTCATGAATCCCTGGCTACAACTTGCACTTGCAACGCCGGTTCAATTCATCGTTGGCGCACAGTTTTATAAAGGTGCGTTTAATTCGCTTAGAAATAAAAGTGCCAATATGGATGTATTGGTTGCACTTGGCACGAGCGCAGCGTATTTCTACAGCCTCTTTTTATCGTTTGAATGGATGAATGCAGGAAGCGTTGGACATCCTGAGCTCTATTTTGAAGCGTCCGCTGTCATTCTCACTTTAATCGTACTTGGTAAGTTATTTGAAGTGCGTGCAAAAGGGAAAACAAGCCAAGCGATTCAAAAATTAGTAGGTTTACAAGCGAAAACAGCAAGAGTGTTAAGAGACGGCGTTGAATTGGAATTGCCGATTGAACAAGTGATTACAGGAGACACGATCATTGTGAAGCCTGGGGAAAAAATTCCGGTAGATGGAGAAATCATTGATGGCCGTTCTGCAATTGACGAGTCGATGGTAACGGGAGAAAGTATTCCGATCGACAAAGTTGTTGGTGACACCGTCATTGGCGCCACGATTAATAAAAATGGTTCTTTACAAATTAAAGCCACAAAAGTAGGGAAAGATACTGCATTAGCGCAAATCGTAAAAATAGTAGAGGAAGCACAAGGGTCGAAAGCAGAAATTCAGCGTCTGGCAGATAAAATTTCAGGTGTTTTTGTACCGGTTGTTGTTGTAATTGCAGTTGCAACATTCTTCATCTGGTACTTTGCGGTAACACCAGGTGATTTTCGTTCGGCACTAATCCCAACGATTTCGATTTTGGTAATTGCTTGTCCATGTGCTTTAGGATTGGCGACACCGACGTCGATTATGGCCGGTTCAGGGAGAGCCGCTGAAATGGGCTTACTCTTTAAAGGTGGAGAACATTTAGAGAATACACGCTCCATTGATACGGTTGTATTGGATAAAACAGGAACAGTTACAAAAGGAGAACCAGCTTTAACAGATGTCACAGTAACTGAAGGCTTTGTAGAAGACGAGGTTTTACAATTAATTGCGACAGCAGAAAATCAATCAGAGCATCCATTGGCACAAGCGATTGTTCAAGGTGTGAAAGAAAAAGGTTTGTCCTTGCTAGAAGTGACTCATTTCGAAGCATTACCAGGTTACGGAATTCAAGCGACTGTCAGTGGTAAAGCGGTATTGGTGGGTACTAGAAAATTGATGCGCGAACGTGCCGTTGCGATTTTGGATTCGGAAGTGGCGATGGAAAAACTAGAGGCTGAGGGAAAAACAGCGATGCTGATTGCCGTGGATCAGAAACTTGCGGGTGTCGTGGCAGTAGCCGATACGGTGAAAGAAACATCTAAGGAAGCAATTAAACGAATGCAGGAATTGGGTCTGGACGTCATTATGCTAACAGGTGACAACCAAAGAACCGCAGAGGCCATTGCTAGCCAAGTGGGTCTATCCCATGTCATTGCAGAAGTGCTACCCGAACAAAAAAGTGATGAAATCAAAAAGTTGCAAGATCAAGGTAAGAAAGTTGCTATGGTCGGCGATGGAATTAATGATGCTCCAGCGCTTGCGATGGCAAACATCGGAATGGCTGTCGGTACAGGTACAGACATTGCGATTGAAGCAGCAGATATTACACTCATGCGTGGCGATTTAAACAGTGTTGCAGATGCAATTATTATGAGTAGAAAAACAATGCGCAACATTAAACAAAACTTATTTTTCGCTTTCTTCTACAACACAGTTGGGATTCCGATCGCAGCAATCGGGTTACTCGCTCCTTGGGTTGCTGGCGCGGCGATGGCATTTAGTTCTGTGTCGGTCGTATTAAACGCCTTACGTTTACAAAGAGTCAAATTAGAAAAGTAACTATATATGTTGAACAAATGAATACGGCGTATGCGCTTTACAAGGGCTTTTGGGAGACCACTGAAAAGACCCCAATACTCGGAGTGAATTGGAATTCCTGCTACTATCGCTTCGCCGCTTTGTGGATGCCTCCCGCGATAAGCCGGAAAGGAGAGCACTTGGGAGGGATTGAACTGCATCCCCCTTAGTCTTATCGCTCCGGCTACCACGAAGACGCGCCTGCGCTGGATGGTCTATTTGAGAAAGCGCATATCGGTATCGGGGGTGTGACCTGCAACCTGGCATGCCATAAATCGATTGAATGTGATCAACGAATGTCCCAATACATGAGGAATGAATTAGTCATCCTGCTAATCCCGCTTCGCCGCTTTGTGGATGCCTCCCGCGATAAGCCGGAAAGGAGAACACTTTCAGTCTTATCGCTCCGGCTACCACGAAGACGCGTCTTCGCTGGATGGTCTATGCGAGAGAGAGCATTTCGTTAACTGTGATGAAATCTGTAATCTGGAGTTTGTCTTTCTTGACTCTAATTCTATATGTTGAACTATTGAATCCGGTGTATAAACTGAGCGAAGGCATCCCCTAGCGCCGTAGCGGTTCAATGGAGTTTTTTATTTCAATTTAAGCAGTATCAACTAGTAATCACCTTATACTCTCGGCATATACATCTCGAAATCACATTTCTCTCGACAATCCACACCCCGAATTACAACTCTCTCGTTAGTGAGCGCCACAGCAGATTCAATGGGATTCTTTATTTCAACATATATAACTATAAACTGTTGAGTAAACTGTATTTTACGCTGTATACTCTACAGTTTATAGTTTAATTATTAATTTTAAATGAGGAACGGTAACGGTGGCTGAAATGAAAACAAATATGAAGGCTGTTTGGAATGGTGGAATCCAAGGGAAGGGGACGCTAAAAGCAGAGCATCTTGAAACGAACATCGCTGTGCCTGAATCTAAGGGGGGCAGTGGGGACGGGGCAAATCCAAGTGAGCTATTAGTTTCTTCAGCAACAACTTGCTATATAGCAACCCTTACTTTTATGCTTGAAACTAGAAAAATACCAGTCATAGAACTTACAGTAAATTCTGAGGCAACGATATCCGATGAGGGGTTTACCATTACCCACTATCCACAAATCGTTTTATCCACCAATGCAAAAGCAGGGCAAGTTCAATCTGCACAAAGGGCAATAGAAGGAGCAGATAGAGGCTGAGAAGTGGGAAATTTATTGAAAAAAGCGGGTGTTACAATTGACACCAAAGGGAGAGTTTCTTTGAAATAAGTAACATATTTTTATACATTGGTATTCTGTATATGGCGAGTACGGGGTTATTCATATCTATAAAAGGAAAATGACAGGAGGACAGCTTTCACCGGTTGTGCCGTTTTTTACTTGGGATGCCTTCTATTAATCCAGCGGTCACTTTCGTCGGAAAATAAATAGAACCATATGTTCAATTGGAAAAGAGGATATAAGATGAAGGATGACGTAACGGTTTATACAACTACACTATGTCCTGTATGCCGAATGGTGAAGGACTTTCTAAATGATTCTGATATACCCTTTAAAGAGGTGAATGTGGATATTCGGCCAATTGCCATGATAAAACTTATTGGGAAAACAAAGAAACTCACAGTTCCACAAACAAATATGAACGGAGAATGGATTTCGGGATTTGACCCCGTCCGTATGCTGAGTGTAATAAGTGTTGAAAGTGAAATCTGAATAAAACTATTTGACAATTCATTTATTTTGGAGTTATTCTTACTTTGAAGTCGTCCTAAAGGGATTTGAAAAAACGGATCAGTTAATATCTAAAATATGCTGAAAATAGGTACATATGAAGTTAGGAGAGGTTTTATATGATGATTGATAGTGTTTTGGAATACAATGAACAATTCGTTAATGACCGAAAATATGAGGAGTTCCGTACAACAAAATTCCCAAACAAAAAAATGGTGATTGTCACCTGTATGGATACAAGATTAATTGAACTTTTACCACAGTCTATGAATCTGCGTAATGGGGATGCTAAAATTATCAAAAATGCGGGTGGCGTTATTTCCCATCCATTTGGCAGTGCCATGAGAAGTATTCTTGTTGCTTTGTATGAACTAAAAGCAAGCGAGGTTTGTGTAATAGGGCATCATGGGTGTGGTATGGACAATATAAATTCACTTGAAACGATTAAGAAAATGCAAGATGGAGGAATTTCTAAACAAACATTTGACACATTGGAGTTTGCCGGAATTGATATCGAGAAATGGCTAGCAGGTTTTGAAAATGTAGAAGATAGTGTTCGTAATAGCGTGAATATGATTAAGAAACATCCCCTTCTCCCAATTGGTACACCTGTCCATGGTTTAGTAATCGACCCGGAAACAGGTAAATTAGATGTGGTGGTAAAAGACGCTGAAACTAGATGAATCACACTAAAAAAGAATGAAAGTTATCCGTCTCGTATCAGGGGATCGTTTTTGAAAATCGAAATAATTAAAAGGCATTTGAGAATAAAATCATTCCCAAATGCCTTTTACATTTATTTGTTCTTTAAGATTGTGTTAGTTTTGTCGCAGGAAATCCTCGGTCGAAGTTACAGCACAATACATTCCGTTAAGTGCACCGACAAACGCATAATGGACTTGTTCTGCTGGAACTTTCCTTTCTTGATAAGTTAATTCTCGTGTCGCACATGCATCTTCAATAAGTGTAGTTTCATAGCCTATTGATTGCTTCTCCAATGAATAAAGGCAGCTTTCAGTAAGAAACTATACTGAAGCTGCCTTTTCGTATTTATGTATCTATTATTTTTAGAATATTTTTTATAAACGGTCGTTTAAATCTGGAAAGTATATCTTGGCTAATTTTTGATCATCCAGAATGTATGAAGTAGGATACAGTCAGTGATTCATTCATTCATTGGTATAATTCTTGTCATACAGTGATAAAAACTAATTCAAGGATGGTACATTTCACTGGTTGTAATTAGCAGTAGGGGCACAAGACTAGCGGCTAAGCTACTGAGCGTATGAGGAACCGCTGAAGAAGCACATGACTCATAAATAGGAATAATAAGCTCCCATAATACCGTTTCGACGTCCACATGAAAGGCGCCTTCGCTGGTTCTGCAAAGTATATTGATGATACCTAGTTCTTCGCTACAGAGTATACAAATAACAGGTGGCGCCATTTCGTTTAGAGTTAATTGAAATGTGACCTGATTGAATTCTTATTTAATTACGGGTTTTGGTAGGTTTACATACAATGCCTGGTTTTTGATTTATAATTCGATATACTAACTATGAAAGTTGGAACTTTGAATATGATATATAGCGAAGGTGCTATTCGGTGCCAGTTGTTATTATTTACGCTTATAATTATTTCCGCCTTTGCGATTGTACATTCGGCCTTTACTAGTAGTGTGCTGGGATACAATTTGTAAATGAGTGTCGATATGATGGTAAGAACGAACGGGCAAACTTTTTAAGTTACTTTATGCAATACTATATATGTTGAAATAAAGAATTTCATTAAACCGATACGGCGCGAGGGAATGCCTCTCGGCTATTCCTGTTAAGGCGCCTTCGCTCAGTTAATACACTGGATTCAATACTTCAACTTATATAGTGATAGATCAGAAACCATTGAGTAGAGGTGTTGAAGCGTATGAATGAAGAGTTACTAAAAAATGCTGATGCACGCTATCGGTTGGCTGAGCAGGAGGCTGCTCATTATTTTAAATCACTTTCTGTGCAACTTATGCAAAAGACTTATGTCGCTCCTTTGCTAAAAGATATACAGTCGTGGAAAAAGAACCATATTCATCCGTATTCAGTAGTTTCTTTTTTTTCGCGTGGAAAGGGAAAATCTGATTCGAAAGGATACCACACGTATATCCAATGGTTGGATTACACAGGTAAACTAGAGAATTACCTGGATCGGAGCATTTCCTATATTTATTTACGAGATTTGGGCAAAGCATTAGATTCACCTGATACACAGTTCAGGGTTCAACGTGCAGTTGATAGTTTGAAAAATCACCTGACTCATTCCAATCCGACAGATCGTGGAGGCAAACTTGAGGCGTTTAGCATGGCCGGGTTGTACCAGTTGGCCATGAAGGAAGGCGTTGAATCCACTATGATCTGGGTGATGGAAAAATTAAAGACTGTATCCTTCCATATTCCAAAGGGGATGGATGCAGAGGAGGCCCAGCGAAAACTTATTAAAATCATAGCAGGGGTAGTCCTGCATGTGGTTGAAGAGATGGACGCTGAGATTTCTCCAGAAGAACGTTCCCGGAAACTTGACGAAGCGATTAGGCTTGGGTATTCCTATGGTCTGACGTATCCATTCATTGACGACCTTCTGGATGCCAACGTTTTATCCAATACAGAGAAAAAACAGTATTCGAATTTAATACGGTCCACACTTATCACAGGATCTGTTCCTGAATTGGAGGAGTGGACTGGAAAAAACGCGGAACTCATCCGATTTATCCATTCGGAACTCCGGGATGCCTTTGAGTATATTAAGGTCCTTCAGAGACCAGAGACAAGAAAAAGTTTTTTTGAGCAGTCCTATGTGTTTTTCAATTCACAGGAAGTGGATCGTGTAAAGGATCTATCCAATGCAAATTACACGAATGAAGAGATTTATATACCTGTCATTTTAAAATCCTCTTCTTCACGCTTGATTACCCGTTCAGTAATCAGTGCACCTGAGGATGAGGGATTCGATACCCGAACATTCGTATATGGTATATACAACCAGCTAGCGGATGACTTTGCAGATATGTTTGATGATATGAAGGAAGGAAGAGTAACACCTTATACCTATTATATGAAATACCATGATAAGCGCTCTGATCTAATTAATCCTTTTGAATTGTACTGGACGGTTATCTTCAATTTAATCCATAATGTCTATCACTCAGATAGCAAGACACGTGAGGTGATACTCGATCGTGCAATAAACGGGCTGAAACGATTTAAAAAACGAATGGGAACTAAAAAATACAATGAGGTTATGAGGGTATTTGCTGCGGGAAATCCTACATTGAACAAAGTTATCCAACGTATGGTTCGAAAAGCGAATGATGTGGACTTCTTTGATAAACTGCTACGGGATCATATGATTACTAATTTGAAAAGTGAAAGCAAAGAGCAAGAAGACTTTATAGATACAGTTGAAACCGTACGTAATCAGATCAACGACTTTTTAACGATACCCGAAGCCGAGAATGTTTCGTTGATGAGAGAGCCAATAATCGATGCTGCAAATTACAGTCTGGAAGGTGATGGAAAGCGATTAAGGCCAATCATGACATGGGTCATGGGTGTTAACGGATATGGGCTAAGTGAGTCGTCAATCGTGCCACTTCTGAGATCATTAGAATATATGCATACTGCATCCCTAATTTTCGATGATCTGCCATCTCAGGATAATGCGTCCACTCGTAGGGGGCGTCCAACCCTACATCAGGTACATGACGTTGCCATAGCGGAATTAACCGGTCTTTTTCTGACCCAAAAAGCGATTGAGGAACAAACATATCTTGACCAGTTCGATTCGAAAACGGTGATAAACTTGATTCGATATTCGTCTCAAATAGCGGGGGATATGTGCAGGGGACAGGAGATGGACTTGGATTCCAGAGGGAAACAATTGACGCTGGAACAATTAAATAGGATGTGTTTTTATAAGACCGGGATCGCATTCGAAGCTTCTCTCATAATGCCTGCAATTCTCGCTCATGCAGAGGAGTTGGAAATGGGTGCTTTGAAAAAATTCGCCCGTCACGTCGGCATTGCATTTCAGATTAAGGATGACTTGCTTGACGTTGAAGGAGATCAAAATGTACTCGGAAAACCTATTGGAAAAGACGCTGAAAACAACAATACGACATTTGTATCAATCCTAGGCGTTGTAGGTGCTAAGAAAGCGATGTGGGAACATTATTGTATTGCCATGGAAACATTGCAAGAAGTACCACGTAATACTACTTTTTTGAAGCATTTACTAAATTATATTGTGAACCGGGATCATTAAGCTTGTTATTTCTAAAAATCGGATAGAATATCGATAGTCTTTTTGTTTCATAGAAAATATCATAAAATTATATATGTTGAAATTAAGAATCCCATAGAACCTGTTTTGGCGCTCAATA
This sequence comes from Sporosarcina sp. FSL K6-1508, assembly GCF_038007465.1. NCBI lineage: Bacteria > Bacillati > Bacillota > Bacilli > Caryophanales > Caryophanaceae > Sporosarcina > Sporosarcina sp. FSL K6-1508. The sequence continues at coordinate 1,893,956 of NZ_JBBOXF010000001.1, forward strand.
ATGAGAGAGGGTTGTAATTCGGGGTGTGGATTGTATAACGCTGGGCGCTTTGGGGATGCCTTTCGCCGTAAGCCTGGATTATATTCTCGCTTCGCATCCAGTCTTACGGCTTCGGCGACCCCTTTGCCGCGCCTGCGCTAGGGTGTTCATTATCGAGAGAAATAAAACTTTGAGATGTATATTCCGAGATTATAAGGTGATTACTATTCGATACTATATATTGAAATAAAGAATTTCATTGAACCGCTACGGCGCTAGGGGATGCCTCCCGCCATAAGCCAAGCAGCTTCGCCGCCAGTCTTATGGCTTTGGCTACCCGGTGTCCAGTTACTGACACAATTCACGTCCTTCGAATTGTTACAGCAACTGGCATCGAATAGGCGCCTTCGCTCAGTTTATACACCGGATTCATTTGTTCAACATATATAATTATAGTCAAGAAAGACGCACTCCGGGTTGTAGATTTCATCACAGCTAATGAAATACGCTTTCTCAAATAGACCATCCAGCGCAGACGCGACTTCGCGGGAGGCATCCACAAAGCGTCGAAGCGATATTAGTAGGATTTCTAATTCATTCCTCATGTATTGGGCTATTCGTTGATCACATTCAATCGATTTATGACACTCCAGGTTGTAGGTCCCATCCCCAAAAACGAAATGCGCTTTCTCAAAGACTATCCAGCGCAGGCGCGACTTCGTGGCAGCCGGAGCGAGAAGACTGAAAGCGCTCTCCTTTCCGGCTTATCGCGGGAGGCATCCACAAAGCGCCGAAGCGGTATTAGTGGGATTTCTAAATCATTCCTCATGTATTGGGCTATTCGTTGATCACATTCAATCGATTTATGGCACGCCAGGTTGTAGGTCCCATTCCCAAAAACGAAATGCGCTTTCTCAAAGACTATCCAGCGCAGACGCGACTTCGTGGTAGCCGGAGCGAAAAGACTAAAGCGCTCTCCTTTCCGGCTTATCGCGGGAGGCATCCACAAAGCGTCGAAGCGGTATTAGTGGGATTTCTAAATCACTCCAAGTATTGGGGTTTTTTCAGTGGCTTCCCAAAAGCCCGTGTAAAGCGCGAACGTCGTATTCATTTGTTCAACATATAGAGGAAGAGCTTTTAATTCGAAAAGTTTGAAGAAGTTAGCGCATGATGGCCAAAAGGAAAGCGTCAAAATTATAACAACAGATGAAATAGACTGCTGAGTAAATAACCAATAAGAATGTATCCAATGAAAGATATGGCGCGTACAACTTTTAGGTTATGTAAGATAAATTCGCTAATACTTGTAGCTGCAATAAGGCCAATCGAAATCCCCATAAGAACACCTTGTTCTTTTATAGACAGATTTACATAATGCCCAATCCAAATGAATAGACTAAAACTAATTGATAAGCCGAGGAAGCCCAGAAATAACTTCCATGGCTTTTTCCTTTGCGTCAAAAATGCAGTTGTAAGGGCAAAACCTTCCGGGAGATGATGCAGTATGACTGAAGCTGTAATCGTGATGCCGACGATTGAATTCTCCATCAAGCTACCAATGGTCATGCTTAGCGGAATTGTATGGATGAGTATAGCGAACATGAGCAAGTAAACGGATGGACTTTGACCGATGGACGGATGGACTAAATTACGAAGCACTAGAAAAAATAGATAACCAATGAGTACCCCTAGAATGATTCCAAAAGACTTGTACATCTTCAACGCGTTTGGAATGATATCAACTGCAAGTAACCCCACTAAAAATCCACCACAGAGGAGTGATAATCCTGCTTTTGAATTTTGGAATAGCTTAGATACTAGCCAAGCAATCCCACCCCCGATGCTTATACTGAAAAAAAGAAATCCACCAAGTATCATTGCGCTCATCTACATTCCCCCCTCCCCATCTATATATATTGGCATAAAGAATACTACTAACAACGGCTTGGCGTTTCGGCTACCTCGTTAAGAAGCCTTGGCTGGAGATTATATAGAATCATTATTTCAACATATATAATACTGACATTCGCTCTACAAAATATATGCACAATATTGTCTTGTATGATACCGCTATTCATTGGAAAAGTATTAAAAGTTATGGCCAATCAAAAGTAAATGATAATTGGGCGAAAAAACTGGTTCTGCTGACCTACATATAGTGAATACAATAATAGTAATGGGAAAGAAGATAGAAAAGAAAACAAAGTGAGAGAGGTGAATTAGTTATTGTCCATTCAAATTCAAGAACAAACAAAAGAAGGACATCAGATTGGACAACTGGGCCATCAAATCACCGTGCCAGAACGAAGGTCGTCTGGATATCACTTATGGAAAAGAGTGTTTGATCTAATTTTCGGCTTTAGTTTTCTCCTTTGTTGCCTACCTTTGTTCATCTTAGTGTCTGCTCTTATAATTATTAATTCAGGTAGGCCAGTTTTTTTCATCCAGACAAGGACTGGTACAAATAATAAAAGATTTCGTATGTTGAAGTTCCGAACAATGACGGTGTCTAAGCATAATGAAAAAAGGCACACATATAATTGGAAGGAAGGCGTGCCGGACAGTTTCCAATTTAAAACTGAATATGATTCAGCAGTTACACCAATTGGGAAAGTGTTACGTAAATACAGTTTGGACGAGTTACCTCAACTATTGAATGTGCTGATGGGCCATATGAGTCTAGTTGGTCCGCGGCCTGAAATACCTGCGATAACGGAATTCTATAATCTTAGACAGTCGAAACGACTTTTAGTGAAGCCTGGTATTACAGGATATGCACAAGTAAAGGGACGGGCAGATTTGAACCATGGAAAGAAAATCGATTACGATCTGTATTACATTCAATATTGTTCTTTCCTACTTGATTTGAAAATTTTTTTTGTAACGCTAGCTTCTGTTATAAGGAGTAAGGGGGCCTATTAAAAATGAAAGATATAGGAATTGCCTTCCTGGAAGTTAACTGATGACAAGGGCAATTGAACTGCAAGATTTATTGTTAGCCTTTAAGCGACGGGCAAAAACTATCGTAAGTATTGTCTGCCTATTTACATTGTGTGGCGGAGCCGTGGGTATATTCATTCCCCCGACCTATGAATCAGAGGTAGATGTACTTGTCAACTCCTCATGGGGAAAGGAAGGGGAAACAACATCGACAATTGGTGAAATTGATACAAGTTTACGTTTGATAGAAACGTATAAACAAATCTTGAAGAGTGATCGTATGACGAACAAAGTGAACGAGGCAATGAAGGGTTCTTATACCAAATCGGTCATTTCAAAAAAAGTGAAGATTGAATCAGGTAATGGTTCGCAAATTATTACGGTTATCGCACAAGAGGAAACGGCTGAACTTTCAGCTTTACTAGCCAATACGTTTGTAGCAACGTTTAAAGAAGAAATAAAAACACTTATGAATCTCGACAATTTAACAATTTTACAAGAAGTTGCATCGAAGACAGATACGAAAAAAGTTAAGCCGATTCCGCTATTTTATATTGCGTTATCTTTCACGATTAGTTTGGTGGTGTGTCTTGCAGTCATATTGGTGCAAGAAGTTTACTTTCCCAATCTCGACTCGGAAAGTAAAGTGGAAGGTGCATTAGATCTCCCACTTTTAGGTTCGATTTTTACACTGCGTAAACAGTTCCGTGAAATTGGGCAGCCAGATTATTTGAACACATTGTTTCCTCGCGCCGCTAATGAGGATTTTAGAAGACTTGCCGCTATTATTCATCACTCCGTGGACAAAAAAGGGATGAAGATTTTAATGGTAACGAGTACGGATCAAGGAGATGGCAAAACGTTTATAGGAAGTAATCTTGCAGCCACCCTAGCGTCAGATGGAAAAAGAACATTGTTTGTTGACGCCAATCTACGGAATTCGACGACACGTATCTTGTTTGATCTACCAGAAAGGAAAGGGCTCACTTCAGTCATTTCTGGATTTTATAAATTGGATGAAATTATTCAACACTCAAAGCAGGAAAACTTATCTTTTATAAGCACTGGGCCACTTCCCACGAATCCTGCACAATTCCTCTTGTCGAAAAATATGGCTTCATTGATGGCTACTTTGAGAGAGAAGTTTGATGTTGTCATCGTTGACACTCCTGCATTGACGGTTTCTGATGCTGTTAATATCCTTCCGGCGATAGACAGTTGCCTATTCATCGTCGATAGTAATCGAACATCTGAAAAAAAGGCGCTTAACTGTTTGCAATCATTAAAAAAAGTGGACGGAAATGTGCTGGGCGTGATAGTGAATCATAAGGGGAAATATCTCAAAAAAATGATGAGAGAGTCAATTTCATAATAGAACAATAAGCCTTAAAATCCGAATGAGATTGATTTCCGCGGGCTTGGCTTCAGTCAATCGAATAGCGTAGGCATCTGTTTACTACTCTCAACGCTTCGCTTTTGTTCGCAAAAGCCGTTCTCCGTGACGGCTATCGCTACAATCAACGAGATTAGAACTGTATATTTACGAACCATGAAGCAAGTAATTATATTAATTTCCGCATTTTTAATTGGAAAAGGTATTTATGAAATTGACTCAAGTGACTATTAATAGAAAGAGGTAAGAATGAAAATTATTTTATATGAAAAGTTGGCCATCGATTTAAAGAGCCTTCCACATCCAATAACAAAATCAGATAAATACGTTCTCATAAGTATTCCAGACCAAAAGATACCGCAATTTGCCTATACAGTCTTTTTTGAAATGCAACTTATGGGGTACATTCCGATTATTGCTCATGCAGAGAGGAATTTCGAATTACGTAATGATAATTCAATTTTACGTGAATTTGAAAAAAAGGGGGTTCTTGTTCATGTCGCAGCTGAAAGCATTATTGGAATGAATGGCAGAGAAAATCGGAAAATAGCCATAAAGCTATGTCGGAAAGGGCTCGTCCATTTTATATCTACTGCCTCTACAGGAAAGAATGTTTCATCTCCTAACCTTATAAATGCATACCATTGTTTAGAGAAAAAAATACCTTCTGCTATTGTAGAATCTTTAAAGCAGAATGCAGAACATCTTGTCGATGGAACAGACTTCCATCCGCAATTCAGTATACGGTAAGAGTGGGACAATAGTTAGATGGGGCTGGGATTACTGTTCATTAATTATGAGGAATCGGGGTAACTGTCATGCCGCCTTTTTTACGATGGAAAGAAAGGCTATTCGCTAATCACTTTATCCGGAGCCTGTCCGTAGTTATGGCCGGTACGGCGTTATCGAACGTTTTAATCATCGTAACGACTCCGGTTCTGACAAGACTGTATACTCCTGAGGAATTCGGCAGTCTGTCTGTTTTTTTATCAATTCTCTATACGTTGACGATTATCACATCGCTTAGATATGAAACGGCTATTCCTATTCCTAAAAAAGATGACGATGCATTTCATTTGTTCATATTGTCAGCTGGCTTAGTGGTAGTCGTCAGCGCTCTGGCCTGTATTACTATACTACTGCTACAATTTGCTGACGTATTTCAAATTCCCGGAGTGCAAGGACATATGTGGATTCTGTCTTTAAGCCTTTTTGGGATTGGAATGTTTCAAGTGTTGAATTGTTGGGCACTTCGCACAGAAGAATACAGTGCAGTTTCCAAGTCGAAAGTGATGATGAATGGTGGTCAAGTCCTATCACAGGTACTTCTCGGCTTCATCCATCCTGGCGTACTAAGCTTACTCGTCGGTGAGGTGGCAGGAAGGATCACAGGAACATTCGCTTATTTGAAAACAGTAAACATGGAGCGACTTCGAAGTCATAAGTTCAATGCCAGAAAAATGAAAGAGGTGATGGTACGGTATAAATCCTTCCCGTTACTCTCCAGCTGGTCTGCACTTATCAATAGTCTTGGTAGTCAGGCTCCAGTTTTTTTTCTTGTGGCAATATTCGATACAAAAACTGCTGGTTTTTTCTTTCTGGCACAGAAAGTACTGACCGTACCTGAAGGACTTCTAGGTTTTTCAGCGTCCCAAGTATATTTATCGCAAGCTGCGCAAAAAGCCAGGCAGTCATATGAACAATTTCATGCGTTTTTTTGGGGTATCGTTTTCAAAATGACTGTCATGGGGGTTATCGCGATTGGGGCAGTTACCCTCGTGGCTCCTCTATTAATTGAAATAGTTTTCGGGGAAGCATGGAAAGAAACAGGGGTCTATATCCAAGCATTGGCAATTTTATATATAACAAAAATCATTATCAATCCAATCACGGCAAATTTTTATGTATTTGAAGCATTAAAAACACAAATAGCAGGCGAGATAATTCGATTTTTCCTCATTCTACTATCAATCATCATTGCAATCCAAAGCAAAGAAGATCCTGTAATGGCGATTTTATGGATTAGCATAGGGAGTTCCATTGGTTACTGTTGTATCGGGTTTTTATCCTGGTATGTTATGAAACGACATACGTTTATGTCTCCTATCATGTCAAATCCAGAAGTGTTGAGTGGTAGGGGGGACGAAGGAGGTGTCTGACAAAACAGTCAAGTCACTATCGAGTTATATTTTCTTAACAATGGCGATTAGTTCATTTGTTGTAATCGAGCCATCGCCATATGACCTGTTAATGTCTCTTCTGCTAATATCCTGCATTGTCCTGTCTTACTTTTCCATCTCAAGAAAAACTGCGCCACCGATTATTATTGGACTCCTTTTTCTCCTGACAAATTTGATATCATTGTTTTTTGTGAAACAAGCCTCCTTATCGGTGATGTATTTTTTTATCACTGTTTATTTGGTAGGAACGTTTATTTTCCTAATAGCACTCGGACAAAGAATGAAGTTCGAACTCTTTCGCATCATACTAGGTGGATATATGTTATCAGCGCTCTTATCAACTTTGCTTGGTATCGGTGCATACTTTAACCTATTCGAAGGCAGTGATTCATTTTTAATGTTCGGACGAGTAAAGTCGATGTTCAAGGATCCGAATGTTTTTGGGCCATTTCTGGTCATTCCTGCTTTATATGCACTTGCTATTGCGGAAGGAAGCGGAAAGCTTGCTTGGAAAAGGTATTTATACTTTTCTGCATTTCTTATATTGACAATTGGCATCATCATTTCCTTCTCAAGAGCGGCATGGGGAAATTTTGCTTTGGCTTTCATTCTCTATATGGCTGCAGTGAAAAAGGGAACAGGACGGAATCGATTACGAACGATACGTCTCATTTTAGTTATTGCGATCCCATCCTTTTTATATTTCATTCAAACTCCGGCGGTTGAGGAACTTTTGTCTACTAGATTAAGTATAAAAAACTATGACAGTGACCGTTTTGGAACACAGCAAAAAGCATTTGTGAGTGGTCTGTCGAATTTACTAGGTATGGGGCCGGGACAGTCAGAATTACTATTTCAATATTCTCCTCATAGTTTGTATGCGAGAGTATTCACTGAGAATGGCTTGGGCGGATTGCTGGTAATAACTACACTTTTCATATCTGCGATAGTAAGAGCATTCCAAAATTTCATGGTATCAGCACATACTGAAAGCGCTTTGCATGCAATAATAGTTGCTTCTTTAATAGGTCTTGCCTTTAATAGTTTCTTCATAGATACACTACATTGGCGTCACTTGTGGATTGTACTGGCGCTTGCATGGTTTCCGGTGAGAAGCAGAAAAATGGAGCTAGGGAAGTGAACAATTGTATATAGAAAATCCCCCTCTGAAAGTAGTACAACTTATTACGCGAATGGATACAATGGGCGGTGCACAATCACATGTTCGAGATATTTCAATCAGTCTGAAAAGAAAAGGATATGCAATAAGCATTGTGACAGGTGGAGACGCAAATCAACATTTTGAGATAGAAAATGAGAAGATTGATGTGCATTATTCCAAGTATCTTATCCATAAAATACACCTCTTAGCAGATGTGAGGGCTTTTTTTGAAATCAGAGGCTTATTGAAAAATATCAGACCAAATCTTGTCGCAACACATTCATCTAAAGCGGGAGTTATAGGGCGTCTAGCAGCTTATTCTTTACGTATTCCGGTGGTGTTCACAGTACATGGATGGTCCTTTACAGAAGGCGTAAGAGGAACAAAAAGACGATTGTATATGTGGGTTGAGAAGTTCGCGGGAATTTTTACTGACGGTGTGATCTCTGTATCAAATTATGATAGGAAGCTTGCTCTCCAACACAACATTGTACCTGCAAGGAAAATCATACAAATTCATAATGGCGTGCATGATGCGGTTATTGATGAGAGCTCAGCTGATAGAGGTGACCCCAAAAAATTGATGATGGTTGCACGTTTTGCACCCCCAAAAAAGCAATTGCTGTTGCTAGAAGCCCTCGTTAAACTAAAACATCTGAATTGGGAGATGTACTTTATTGGTGATGGGCCTGAAATGAAAGAAGCGCAAGAATATGCAGCTTTAAATAATATTGGTTCCCGAGTTCACTTTGAAGGCGCAAGGAAAGACGTGGCGAAATTCCTTTCAAAGGCACATATTTCAATCTTACTTTCTGGTCATGAAGGGTTCCCGCTTTCAATCTTGGAGTCGATGCGGGCTGGATTGCCAATAATCGCATCAGATGTCGGAGGAATAGCAGAAGCCGTCGGCAAAGATAATGGTTTTCTTATTGGATTGGAAAACAAGGAATTGCTTGTGAGCAGTATTGAACAGCTGATTCAAAGTCCAATCATGCAAGTTGAAATGGGATGTAAAAGTCGGGAATTATATGAACAGCATTTCACTTTTGACAAAATGATTACTCAAACTATTACTTACTATAAAAAAGTCATGGGGAAGAGGATGTCGGGATGAAGGTATTGATAACTGGAGGGGCGGGGTTTATCGGCTCGCATATAGCTGAGGAATTGCTTGCCCATAATTATGAAATCATAGTAGTCGATAATTTGAAATCAGGGAAGATAGAGAACCTTCCGGGGAAAATGAAGTTATACAATATGGACATAAACGATCGAGAAATGCAGTATGTATTCGAACTTGAACAACCTCATATTGTTATACATCTGGCAGCACAAACTTCAGTTGTTGCTTCAATGGAGGACCCACTTGCAGATTTTCAAGCGAATACAGCAACGACCGTTAAACTTTTACATTTGTCTAAAATGAATGGCGTGAAAAAGTTCATCTTCGCATCTTCTGCAGCTGTATATGGCGAACCTTTCATTTTACCTGTTGATGAAAACCATACAATTAACCCGCAATCATTTTACGCAGTATCTAAATATGCTGCAGAAAATTATATTCGCTCCTATGAAGAGTTGTATGGGTTGGAAAGTTGTATATTACGTTTTTCAAATGTCTATGGATCTAGGCAACAGGCAGGGGGAGAAGGAGGAGTTGTATCTACTTTCATCTCCAGGATGTTGCGGGATGAGGGAGTATGTATTTATGGCGGAAGTCAAACGAGGGACTTTATCTATGTAAAGGATGTTGCAATCGCTTGCCGGAAATCTCTTGAACCAGGCTTGAAAGGTTTTTTTAATATCAGTTCGAATACGGAAACAACGATTAAGGAACTGTTTATGGTTATTGCTGATAAAACGTTATCATCTACAAAACCTCAATTTAAATCACTTCGCCCTGCAGAAATAGTGAGAAGTGTCCTCAACAATGAAAAAGCTCGTTCTGAACTAATGTGGAACGTTAGTTATCCGCTATCTATTGGGCTTGATGAAACAATCAGTTATTATTCGACTTTACTTAACTACAGATAAGTGGGGGTAAAGAAGGTGGAATTAGTATGGATTACAAAGAGAGAGCAGTTACAACAATATCGCGCTGATTGGTCTCTAATATTAGAAAAAAATCAGAATACGAATCCATTTATCGAATTTGATTGGATCAATGAATGGTGGAGACATTTAGGGATTGATAGCCAAGTGGAAATAATAGCGGTACTACAAGAAAATAAACCCGTTGCATTTTTCCCCTTTCTTTATAAAAGAAGCTGGCTCGGTTACAGATATAGCTTTATGGCTTTTGGACAGGCTAATTATATGGATTTTATAGTTTATGAAGATTTATTGGACAGTGTAATTGAAATTGTAGTTGATGAAGTCATCCGTTCCAGAAAAAATGTTGTATTTTACTTGCATGGTCTGCTTGAGAGCAAAAGTACCCCAAAGTCTTTGGAGTATTATTTACAAAAAAGAAAATTCGTTTTTTCCGTTCATCGAGTAATCACTCCCTATATCGATCTCCAAAAGATAAAACTCGATGAATACATGCGGGAAAGGCAAAGATTACATCGGCTAGATAGAAGAGAAAAAAAACTGCGGAGTATTGGAAATGTACGGGTGAGCCCAACTGAAATTTCGGAAATGGATTATATATTTAAACTACACAAAAAACAGTGGAAAAAAAAGCATGATACAAGTGGATTTACAAATGAAAAAGAAAAGGCCTTTTACCGCAGCCTTGCTTGTATTCAAGAAGGACCGATGAAAACTGAAATCGATTCTTTATATATAAATAACACAATGATTGCTTTCAATTATGGATTCAACTGCCGAGGACGATTTTTAGGTTATGTATTAGGCTATGATAATGATTTTGAGGGTTTCAGTCCTGGTCGTATTCTTGAAAAAGAAAAAATATTGCAATGTAAATACAGCGACTATCAAACTTTTGATTTAAGCATTGGTTACGAAACATATAAATTTGATTGGAATACGGATGTCGATTATACGAGAAAAATGATTTTTTCGTCGGACACTATTAGTGCAAATACTTCGCGGATTTTTTTATCGGTGAAGGAAACCATTATAGAACGTATTAAGAAAAACCATAAACTTGTATTATTTAAGCGAAATAAAATTGGAAAACTAGTGTATATCTTTAGGAACTTATTTAATAAAAATGAGATGAAAAGTATTTGGAGTGAATTTAAAGAAATGGTGATTCGAGGGGGAAAATATGTACACGAATGTAACCATTATCTTGTGTATAAGATTGAAAGAACGGCTATTAACGATTTATCCAGGGCAGATGTTTTTGTTGAATTGACATTAGCAGATGCATTAAAAGACCCGGTAATCTCCAAGTTCCACATGAAGGAAATTTGCCGGAAGATATACGGAGGATATAGAGGGTATTATCCTAATGGAAGTTTGTCTAATGAAAATATATTTTGGACAAATGAAAAGGTGCTTCGAATCGATTCTATCTCCTATATCGAAAACTTTCGAAAAAACTCCGTCTATATACAGAATTGGAATAAAAGTAACTTTGCAGATGTATGCTCATTCGTAAAAAGAAGCAGCAAGGCAAGAATGCTCTATGTAACGATTAAGGATGTTTCTCAACAAGATAGTACGGCCTTGAAAGATATGGGTTTTACTCTTTGTAAAAAAATTAGTAAAAGAACTTTTTTTGGCGTTAGTAAACAACAAATCACAGAGTGAAATCTGGGAGGCGAAAACTATTATTACAATTGAAAGAAAAGTCATGCGTGTGAATATCAAAACATGTTATTTCGCGAGTGAGACTATTCAGCCAGGTTCTAATGTTCAATTGATTGGCTATTCCCATTCCTTTATTCCGAAGAGTGAACTTAGAAGCTTCGATACCATACAAATCGATTTGTCGAAAGATGAAAATATATTACTCATGGAAATGCATAAAACAACTCGAAGACAGATTAGAAGTGCATTAGATTTGGATTTGAAGCATATTGTTATTGATAATCCCTCAGATCAGGAATTGACGAAATTCCAAGACTTTTATAATCGATTTGCGAAAAATAAACAAACACACACATGTAATTCATATCACATGCAAACAATGAAGCTTCTCCGTGAGAAACAAGCTTTGGTACTTACGTATATGCAAGATAAAGAGGAAAATGTTCTTTGTTACCGTATTTACTTGACAGATGGAATTATTGCGATGAATTTGTATTCTGCGTCCCATTTTCGAATGGTAGACAGTCCAGAGGTGAAGAGGATTCTGAGCCAGGCAAACCGACTCCTTATATGGCAGAGCATTATCTGGTTTAAAGATAAGGGCAACCTGTTATATGACATGGGGGGATTATCAGACAATGAAAACATACGCAGATTTAAAATAGGGTTCGGGGGAGAAATTGTTCCCGTCTTTTCAGGTTATGAAGCACGATCTAACTTAGCGAAAGTTATTTTGAAGCTCAGAAGTTGGAAATTAGCTTCTGCCACTAGTAGAGGGATACAGTGACGAAACAAGGGGTTTTTATCATTTCTCTTGATTTTGAATTGAATTGGGGAGTGCATGATGTTTTTTCATTGGAAAAATATAAGGAGAATATAAGTGGTGGCAGAGTAGCTATTCCGCGAATGCTAGAGCTATTCAAGCAATTTAATATCCATGCAACCTGGGCGACAGTAGGTATGCTATGTTTTGATACAAAGAAGGAGTTATTGGCCAATCTGCCATTCATTCGTCCAACCTATCAGAACTTAAGTTTTTCCCCTTATGAAAAACTGCATGCAGTGGGGCTAGATGAAGAACAGGATCCTTATCATTTTGGTTTGTCCTTAGTTCGGAAAATTGCTAGCACTCAATACCAGGAAATAGGGACGCATACATTTTCACATTACTATTGCCTTGAAAAGGGGCAGGACGCTAAGCAGTTTGAAACAGACTTGACTACGTCAATCAAGGCATGTAGCTTCAATGGACAGCCGATCCGTTCGCTTGTCTTCCCACGAAATCAGTTGAATAAAAGTTACTTGCAAATTTGTAGAAGTGCTGGAATCGATAGCTTTCGGGGGAATGAAGAGAGTTGGATTTATAAAGCAAGCCGTTACGAAAGCCAAAGTCGAATGAAAAGGATGCTTCGCTTGCTTGATTGCTATATAAATATTTCTGGGCAACATACGTACCCCATGGATACCGTCGAACGAGAACCGCTTGTCAACCTGCGCTCCAGCAGGTTCTTAAGACCTTTCAGTCAGCCATTGAAAGCACTAGAGCCACTCCGATTACGCAGGATTAAGAAAGGAATCGAATATGCTGCACGAAATGGTGAAGTCTATCATTTATGGTGGCATCCCCATAACTTTGGCAAGTATACGGACGAAAACCTAGCCTTTCTAACAGAAATTCTTCAAGTTGTTTCAGATATGAGAGAGAAGTATGGTTTTCAAAGCATGAATATGGGAGAGGCATCAACATTAATTGCGGCACTTCGATATAAAGAGTAAAGCCAAGACCGAGCATATGACTCGGCCTTGGCTTTTTAAATCATTTTTTCTTTTTCTTATCATAAGGTCTGACCATTAATCCCATCTCTTTACGTTCTTGATCAAGGGCTTTATAGAACGAGATCATCATGAAAATGATGACGAAAGAAAAGGGAAGTGCGGCGATGATCAATGCATTCTGGAGTGCGTTCAGTCCGTTGGCAGAAAGAAGGATGGTCGCGACTGCCGCTTGAGCGATACCCCAAGTTAATTTTACGATGTTTTTCGGATTAAGGGATCCAAATGTTGTTTGCATACCGAGTACAAATGTAGCCGAGTCCGCAGATGTGATGAAAAAGATTGCAATGAGTATGATCGCTATAATCGACAGCATCATTGACATCGGCATCTGATTGAAAACGGCGAAAAGCGTCTCTTCGGTTTGCAGACCGGATAGATCGGTGCCTTTCATTTGTACATCCATTGCAGTGGCACCGAAAACGGAAAACCAGAAAAAGCTAAGCAAAGTAGGCAATAGCAGGACACCGACTAGAAATTCCCGGATAGTCCGGCCGCGCGATACACGGGCAATGAATATGCCGACGAAAGGAGCCCAAGAAATCCACCAAGCCCAATAAAAAATCGTCCAATCATTAATCCAAGCACGGTCGCTGTCATTAAGCGGTGCAGCTCGGAAACTCATACGGGGCAAGTTTTGTAAGTAGGCACCAATCGTATCTGTAAATGTATTGAAGATTAACAAAGTAGGTCCGAGAACAACGACAAGCACAAGTAATACTACTGCGAGTACCATATTAATGTTAGACAAATACTTTATCCCTTTTCCTATGCCAGACCAAGCAGAGGCAATAAATAAGATTGTTACAATCACGATAATTATTACTTGAACTGGGAAACTGATGGGTAAATCGAACAGATAGGCTAATCCGCCATTTATTTGAATGGCGCCAAATCCTAACGTTGTTGCAACCCCTACCACTGTCGCGAATACGGCGAGTACATTAATTAGCGTACCTAGTGAGCCATCCATCCGTTTACCGAAGAGCGGCTTTAATGTGGAGGAAATTAAACCGGGTTCACCCTTACGAAATTGGAAATAAGCAAGAGCCATAGCAACGACAGCGTAAATTGCCCATGCATGGATGCCCCAATGGAAGAAAGTGAAACGCATTGATTCACGGAAGGCAGCGTCGGTTCCAGGACTCTCCGTTGCTGGGTTAATGGCGAAATGGGATAAGGGTTCCGCTGCTCCCCAAAAGACTAGCCCGATCCCCATACCGGCCGAAAAGAGCATAGCAAACCAGCTCATCCGGGAATACTCTGGTTTTTCATCAGCCTTACCGAGTGTGATTTGTCCCATCGGACTAACGATGAAGTACAAGCAGAACAATACAATCCCGGTAACAACGAGTAAATAATACCAACCGAATGAGGAAGTGATGAAATCTTTCATGTTATTTGTTACACTTTCAAAGCTTGCGGGTGCAAAAGCACCGTATGCAACTGCTAATATTACTAGTAAGACGGAAATCCAAAAAACGTTTGAAACCTTTTTCATTCAATCACCTATGTTTCTTATGGGATTTTGTTGCAAGTCATTTAGATAAAGCTTGTCCATTTTTTATCATTACCATGCACACATTCCTACTTTCATACCCTTTAACTACGGTTGTTAAACAGTAGAAGTCCAATGGAAAAACGATTTCATTGTTAAATGAAATCGTTTTTTATCGACTGTAGAGTTCAGGGTGGCAGTTACTAACTGAGAATGTACGACTAAATAATGTAACTATATGAGTTAATTTCATAATTGCCGTTTTTAAAAATACGTGGAGTAACCCCTTAATGAAATTCAGTTTTTTAAAAAATAGAATTACGATTTAATTAGGCCGCTTGTAACGACTGTTGTTTCATTTCTACTCTAATCCGATCCGTGGCTAATCTTGAGGCATTATAAACAAGCGTCACCAATTGGAAGTGTAGTCTCGCTTTCTTTCCAGTTCGATGCCGGACATTAGTAAGGCCGAAGTATTCCTTTAAATATGCATTGACACGTTCAACGGCTGTACGTTCTTTGTACAGTTCAGTCCATCTTTTTGACCCTCTCGCTGGGGAAGTGTATTTCCGGATATCCACGGACTGCCTGATTTTATACGTCTTCTGACAAAGTGAATCATGTTGTAATGGGCAAGTTGCACATTCTTTTGGTCGGGTATATTTCAGCGTGCTGTATGTCGCGTCAAAACTGTCGTAACGATAGGAATGTTCCAGGACGCATGTTGGCGCGAAGTGGGCATCGTATCCAATTACCTCTCCTTCACCGCGAGGATTATAAGGAATGACGGCTTGTAAGTTTTGATCTATTGCTTGCTGATAAACCGCTTTAAAATCATAACATGCATCGAAAAGACCTGCGGTAAATAAATCCGGAAGATCCTGTTCAATCTTTTTTAATAATGGAATCGCTGCTTTTCCATCATTTAGATTACCTGATGTCATCAGCCCCGCAAGAATATATTGACTCTTTGTGCTGACAGCTAAGTGGGCTTTGTAACCGAACCATGAAAAGTTTTTCCCATCACTGTTTTTCTTGATTCCCCACTTTGGATCGATCGGGGCCTCTGTATATAACGTTTCCACAGATTCGGATAGTTGGTGAACAATCTCTTTTTCATAAATCGAGCGTGTTGCTTCTTCGACTTGTTTGTCCTTCAACCATTGTTCATGTTCTGCTTTCGGTTTACGTCCCCGCTTTTTCGGTGCAGGTTTTTCTTTCTTTTCCGATGGCCAAGCGCGATCTCGCGCTTCAAAATGAGTTGCGTCAATGGCGATGTTTTCTTCAGTAATATATCCTTCATCAATCGCAAGCAGAAGGAGTTCATCATGCACGCGTACCATCGCATCTGATTCACTAATCAGTCCAATCATTCGTGAATAAGATACTTCGGATGGGACCGTATCCGAATGGAGAAAGCCACAGTCATATCGAAAAAAAGGGTCATTTCCAAGACGTTTCACAAGGTCCTTCACCGTCGGAATTCGCTCCACCACACGAGCGATTAACGAATAGACCATGGCCCCATAATTTAATTCTCTCGGCGCACCTACATTTGTGTTTTTATCGAACAAAGTCCAGACAGGTTCAAGGTTTATCGTTGAAAAAATGGCGTTAAAACGATGGGTAGGTTCAATATCATATAGTTCATGCATGTCAAAAAGGCTTTGTTGTCGTACAATAGACATAGGGGTATCTCTCCAGTCTGTAATGTTTGTTGTGGTGACTACATTATACAAGACTTGGGGAGGTACTCTATTTTTAATGTCTAGAAAGCATTGGTGCGTATGGGCTGAGAATTATGAAATTAACTCATATATGTTGAATTAAAGAATCCCATTGAATCTGCTGTAGCGCTCAATAATGGGAGAGTTGTAATTCGGAGTGTGGATTTTAGATCACTTGGCGCTTTGGGGATGCCTTTCGCCGTAAGCCTGGATTAGCGCTTCGCATCCAGTCTTACGGCTTCGGCGACCCCTTTGCCGCGCCTGCGCTAGGTTATTCATTATCGAGAGAAATGTGATTTTGGGGTGTATATGCCGAGATTATAATGTGATTACTAGTTGATACAATATAAATTGAAATAAAGAATTCCCCTGAACCGCTGTGGCGCTAGGGGAAGCTACCCGGTGTCCAGTTACTGACACAATTCACGTCCTCCGAATTATGATAGCAACTGGTATCGAATAGCGCCAACGCTATATCAATATGTTCAACGTATCAATTTAAAAACAAGAGAATTTGTCGATTCGATTAAGGTCGATGCCCATGTATTCCCATCTTCTTTGTCTATTGCGCCATCTGTAGCCTGCAACAGAGGTTCTTCCGACAAATACAGGGAAAAACCAAAAACCTTGTCTTCTCGATAACCAGACGTAAGTTTGACGGTAGAGACAGCCGCGGATTGCACCTGGATCTACTGCGAACAATTGAGTACTAGGATAAGCGGGAACGGTGTTTGGCGGAGGAGATGATGGACCTTGTTGGCCGCCTTGTTGGCCCGGCGGATGTCCTGGAGGTCCAAATCCTGGCATTCCTTGCCCCGGCGGATGTCCTGGAGGCCCAAATCCCGGCATTCCTTGGCCCGGCGGACGTCCTGGAGGTCCAAATCCTGGCATTCCTTGGCCCGGCGGACGTCCTGGAGGTCCGAATCCCGGCATTCCTTGACCAGGTGGAGGTCCCGGAGGCCCAAATCCCGGCATCCCTTGGCCCGGCGGTCTTCCCGGTGGTCCAAATCCTGGAGCTCCTTGTCCGGGCGGTCGTCCTGGTGGATTAAGCCCTTGCATACCATGCCCCGGTTGAAAAGCAAACATTTCCTGCTCCGGCATCCTTTGCTCCGGCGAAAAGTTTTGCATATCGTATCCTGACATCCCTTGGTCCGACGAAAAGTTTTGCATATCAAATCCTGACATCCCTTGGTCCGATGAAAAGTCTTGCATATCGTAGCCTACCATCCCTTGCACCGGCGGAAACCCTTGCGTTTCGAATCCTGACATTTCTTGCCCTCGTGGAAAGTCTTGCATACCTTGTTCCAGCATACCCATTCCAGGTGGCCATCCAGCAGACGCATATCCCGGTGTATCTTGTGCCGGATTTCCCTCATATCCTTCAGGTAATCTAGGGAACCATTGCGGCTCTTCTTGCCCATCTGGTTGCATGTTTACCATTCGTTCACTCCTTCCAAGCGATTCCATCTATCCTATGCAACAATGGGTGAAAAGGAATGTACTTTATTTTCACACGAACTTTTTTAAAATTTAGAGGTCTTTAGTATATGTAAATGAAAACGATTGAAAACGATGAAAAATAAGGGGAATGTGGTTATCTAGGACCATCAGCGAATCAAAATTTTTCTGGGCTGCTAGTGATGAGAGCATAAATCGCCAATCACGATAATTTGAATCTAATTAGATAGCACTTCCGTAAAAGTAGACAGAACGTAAAGTAGAAGATAATAAGTGTCAAAATGGATAACGCTCTTTGCATACCGTCTATTTCTTGGTCATCTTTTATGTACTCGTTGTTATCTTGTTTGTTGGTTAGGCAATCACGCTTTGTCCACCAGTTAAAGCAGTTACGGAGCGTTCGAGTTGTACGATCTGCGCATCGGAATTCGCTTTGCCTGTCATAATCTCAGCGAGAATTTTTGAACCAAGCATACTATAAACAGTTCCATTGCCTCCATAGCCCAGTAGATAATAATGATTTCTTTTTGTTGGATGTTCTCCTATGAATGGTAAGTTATCTAGCGATTCTCCGAATGTTGCACAATACGCGTAGTCAATTTCAATCGGAAGTTCCGGGAAAAGTGCCTCTAGTTGTTTTTTTAAGTTTTCACCGCGCTTCATAATTGCTTCATTTGAAAAAGGGGCTTGGGGTTTAGCCTCATCGAGCCCGCCTACAATGATTCGGTTGTCGACCGTTGTCCGCATATAGAGATAGGGACGCTTTGATTCCCAAATCAGCGCATTTTCATGCCAAATCGAGGAAGCGTCTAGTGGTTCAGTGACAATGACATACGAACGGTTAATGTCGGCACCGATCCGTTTTCCTACCGGAAGCGTTTCGTATCCAGTTGTAAAAAGAACTTTATCTGCATGGAATCCCCCTGAAGACGTGGAAATGTGCAACAGTCCCTTTTTGTCGATGACGTCGTCCATGTCCGTAAATTCAAATAGGTGGACGCCCATAGATTCCACCAATTGTAATAGTCCGTTGACGAATTTGTAAGGGTTCACCTCAGCATCGCCATCTGTCACGATTGCCCCAGGTTTTGAAAATGGGAGATGCTTGCCGATTTCGTCTTCGTTCCAATAATCGCAAGGAAATCCATAACTCTTTAACGTTTCATATTCTTTCCTGATCATTTTCAAATCATTGTCGTCACTTGCATAATAAACGCTTGGCCGGCTGATGAAATCAGGATCAATCGGCAGTCGTTCAGCAGTGTTTTTCAGGTTTTCCATGGCTTCCAAACATAACTGATAAAAACGCACAGCATCCTTTTCTCCAATTTGCTCGATTAATTCATGGAGCATGATATCATTTGAATATTGAAGTAATCCCGTATTTGCCATTGTACTGCCAGTAGCCATCTGCCGCTTGTCTAGCATTGCGATCGAAAGACCTTTGTCAGCCAATGCAAGTGCCGAAAGAGCTCCCGACATCCCTCCACCTACAATAATGACATCATAATGTGACGCGATTTCTACTTTTTTTCGTTCGGGGGGAATTGGCATCGTTCCTGGCCAATACAATGAACCTTCGTGAATATGCATACTTACAACCTCCTCTATGAAATCTATTATTCTTTACCCCCAAACTACTGATTGAAAGCATGTTATCATTGATGAAGTTCTACTAATAAAGTTTGGCAGATGGAGGAAGAAGATTAAATGACTATAGAAGAAAAACCACATATTTTAATAATCGACGGAATGGCACTCTTATTCCGCTCCTTTTTTGCAACTTCGGCGATGGGGCATTATTTCCCGAATGACGCTGGAATTCCAACGAATGCAGTGCAGGGGTTTGCCCGTCATACTATGACAGCGACCTCGATATTCAAACCTACACATATGGCGGTTTGTTGGGATATGGGCGCGCAAACGTTCCGCAATGACTTATTTGAAGGATATAAAGCAAACCGGCCTGCACCGGCGCCGGAGCTCGTACCGCAGTTTGATATGGCAAGAAGTGTTTCTGAATTAATTGGTTGGAAAAACTACGGAGTGCCAGGCATGGAAGCAGACGATCTGATTGGTTCATTCGTTCAGGCTTGGGAGGGGAAAGCGGAGATTACAATCGTGACTGGCGATAAAGATATGCTTCAGTTGCTTAGACCGGGTGTCCGTATTGCATTTACGAAAAAAGGTTTTAATGTTTACGATATTTACACAGAGGAACGTTTCATTGAAGAGTATGGAATTACCCCTATCCAGTTTATTGACACAAAAGCATTCACTGGGGATACAAGTGACGGCTATCCTGGAGTGAGAGGCATCGGACCAAAAACTGCACTTAAACTCATTAAAGAATATGGATCGGTGGAAGGCGTGATTCAATCATTGCATGAGTTGACGCCGGCAATACGCAAGAAAATCGAGGAAGAGATGGACATGCTCTTATTATCCAAAAAACTTGCAGAAATCCATTGTGAATTGGAAATGAATGATTCAATCGAAACCCTGAAAATACCTGTTTATGATGGAGTTGTGAGGGAAATGATAGGTAGAGAAGGTTATTCTATGATCGTCAGACAAGCGGATTCGCTTTTTTTATAGAAAGATCCTAGGGGGATGCATGTGAAAAAGTATTTAGAACATATGAGAACAAAAATTGCAGCGGAGGCCGAGCAGATAGGTCGAGCAGTATCGGAAAGTCAAAATAACAGATATCCGGTCATGGGGAAACTTGGTAATCTATTGGATCTGGAAAGGGTAGAAATGGTTCATATGTTTGCTGATACTCTGATTATGGATGAATCGGAAAGGATTGAAACCCTTAAAAGTTGGGGAGAGGAGGTCGGGACGCGGCTTGCTAATTACGAGATGATCAGTTTGGATATGATGCTTCGTGAAATGCCCAATTATCGGAATACACTTGGAGCAGTGATAAAACATGAAGTAATAGAACTGGATCTCGGTGCCCGTGAGATGTACGATTTGATCAGTGTGTTGGATCAGTCGCTGAACGATGCTATCTACTTTTTTAGTATCCCGTTTGTCAAACATGAAAAAGAGAGACTTGATCTTTCTCAAATTCTTGTTTCCGAATTATCCGTTCCTCTCGTATCGATTAATGATCAGACTGCCATACTGCCACTTGTCGGCACAGT